>JAZDKD010000162.1:0-2237 GCA_043803345.1 Pseudomonadota bacterium | reverse complement strand
ACTCTCTCTTATTTCCAACCAGAATTAAAAATGTCTCAGATGAGTCATATCCGAAAAGGCCCAGATCTAACCTCCCCGAACCTTGAGATATACTCGTGCCACCTGTTTGTTAAGAAACGCGAATAACTGAGGGGTTACCATAATCTTTAGATATTTCTTTACAGTCCCCTTCGGGCATAGTATTATTATTCATGATCAAAAAAACATTTCTCTTAGTTGGCTCAAGGTGCCGTAACACCTAGAGCCGTTGATTTCTGACGCTTCTAACAAGAAGCGCATGATTGACTATAACGCATCTATCTGTCGTTCAATAAAATGAACCGACGCACATTTTTGAATGCGAAGTCCTGTTGACGCAGGATTTCACATTCATCCCGAATCCTTCTTAAATAATTATCAGTATTGTTAAACAGGCACAATGGTTAAGCATCTTCACTTCCAAACAGCGACAGGTCCTCTGTTTTCGTCTGTGTGTGGATTACTTTTCAACGCCGATGGCTAGGGGCCAGTCAGTTCGCATTCGCCCTTCGTCGATTGACATTGTCCGACTGAACACTCCCATGTTGATTACGGTTTTACTGCAAGCGAGGCGCCTATGAAAGATATCGAGAATCCATACACAAACTCCCCATGTTTCTTCTGCAGCCCGAATAATCCGGCCAGCTATAAACTGACATTCCAGGAAACTGAAACCGAACCACAGGAGTTTGTTTGCGAGCGATTTCGAGAATCACAAGTTGCGTCAAAGAGGCTGCGGTAGAATGAGTTTTGTTGGAACTGACAGGAGAGACTTTATAAAATCAATCAGCAAGTGGATCGCTGGACTAGGGCTCTTGTTTGGTTCATCAGGCTTTTTTGTTCGAGAAAGCAATGCTCAAAGTGAGAGGAAAATGGCCCCCAAAGACGTTGATTATTCCAACTTGAAAAACCAGAATCCCAAAGATGTGGATGTGAACAATCTTAAGATAACCCATCTAAATGATTTCGGAACCATGGGATTAGAAGACCACAGCCCGCAAATCGCTGACTGGAGATTTCTTGTGGATGGGCATGTTCAAAGGGATCTTAAAATTACCTATGAGGAATTATTGGCCCTCGATTTCATAGAAAGGCCTGTTCTATTAATTTGTCCAGGCTTCTTCGCCAATCATGGCATCTGGAAAGGCGTGTCTGTCAAAACCTTATTCAAATTAGCCTCGCCAAAAGAGGGGGCAACTCACGTGACGTTTCGCGGACCTGAAGGAAATTATGGAAAAGTGACTCGTGTAACTATTGATGAAGCTATGGCGGACAAAGTCTTCGTCGCATATCAAGTCAACGGAGAAAAACTTCCTCAAAAACACGGGTTTCCTCTCCGGCTTGTCGCAGAAGGCTATTACGGTTACGATTGGGTGAAATATGTCTATAAGATGACGGTAGATTCTATCGCAACTGAGGGCTAAGATCGTGAAAGAAATAACCGACAATTCCGAAGGATGGCTATGGGTGTTCTGAATATCCATCGAAAACGGACACTCGATTACCTGATGCTTTTGCGTATATATATGCGTCAACCGAATCCGATTTTTAGTATACTTGAGAAAAGAGGTGCAGCCATGCAAATCAAGATCATATTGGAACCAAGCGAAGAAGGTGGTTATACAGCCATTGTGCCTTCGTTGCCCGGGTGTATTAGCGAGGGGGATAGCAAAGAAGAGGCGCTCCAGAATGTCCGGGAAGCAATCGAATTGTATCTGGAGCCCGTTGAAGACGATCAGGTTTTTACTCAAAGCTCAGAGATCGTTGAGCTTGCGGTATGACCAAAATCCCGAGCCTCCCGTTCGATCAGGTTATCAGAGCAATGCAACGGGACGGCTGGGTAGTGGTGAGACAAAAAGGTAGCCACATTCGACTTCAGAAACACACCCTGTCCTGCACATTCAAATTGACTATCCCCGCGCACCGTCCCATCAAACGTTCCACTCTTGCCCACATACTAAAACAAGCAAAACTAACAGTAGATCAGTTCAATGAATTGTTGTAAACATGCGCACATCGGCGCCAAAACGATTTCGAATAGTTTTCAAAGGTAGGCGGGATGGGGCTTTCGATTGAAATAGAAAAATGGTCTATCGATCACTATTATTCCAATCATCAAAAATCCAAATATTAGAATTCCCTGCAGGTTGATCGGGGTGGAATTGTGGGGGGGGGGTCTATGGTCGGGGCGTCTTTCTTGCTTCGCCAAGAAAAGAGTT
>JAZDKD010000161.1:0-3029 GCA_043803345.1 Pseudomonadota bacterium | reverse complement strand
TTGTCCGTGTGGCGTCCATAAAAAACCGGTGGTCTTGTTTCTCGAACGCCGGTTTTTATCGTTCTAGATTATAATGGAAGGCTATGATCGATAGGTTTCCTGAATTATTTCATTCAAATATTTTTCAGGGTTGTGGACAGCCTCTTTAGGGATGAGAAACTCGTTGGCGTCCGCTCGTTCCATGACCAATTTTAGCCCGTGGTGGTAATTTTGGAAAATCTTGCGACAAACTATCAGAGGTTCTTCGGATCCATTAAGAGACAATCGGGCTAATTCGAGGAGGGCTTCTTCCAGAAACCTTATTCTAAGACCGTATGTCCGGTAGAATTCATCTTCAAACCCTTTAATTTCCTGTTCCACTTTGATGTATCTTTTGTACATAGTGTCTGCAGAAACGCCTTTAGCTGCGGCCGCTTCAACTATAACTTCGAGCGATTTACCTTCAAGCGCTTTGCCAAAAAGTTGTTCGAATTCCAAATGTCTGGATCTCAATTCCTCCATGACCTGATTTTTTTCGCATGCGTCAACTTCTTCGAATATTTCACACCGGGACGGATGAAATTCATCATTAAGAATTGTTTCAAGAAATGGTCTCGGATCCTCCGCTAGTTCTCGAGTAACAGTGAATCGTTTCACATCCGTTGAGGGAAGGGCTCTTTCAAAACCGACCAGCATTTTTTCCATTACGCTTATGAGCGCTCTAGCGCCAGTTTTTTCCTCGTGAGCCTTTTCAGCCATGATTCTAAGGGCTTCATCAGAAAATCTTACGTCTATGCCATAGGCCTTGAAGTCCTGTTTCTTGGCCGTTACTACTGAAGAATATCGATTCTTCAGAATCTTGTACAGATCATCTTCTGAAAGGTCTTCCAATACAGCTATGACAGGCAATCGCCCTATAAATTCAGACTCAAACCCGAACTGAACAAGGTCTTCAGCCTTTATGCGCTGCAACAAATCATTCCTGTCGTCCTGCTCTTTTAGAGAGGCCCCAAACCCAAGACCCTTCTGGGACAAGCGTCTTCCGATTATTTCGTCCAACCCATTGAAGGCCCCGGACACAATGAATAGTATGTCTCGAGTATTAATTGTCCTTTTCAAGCGCTTTCCAGTCTTCTGAAAATGCGCGGCCGCCTCCATCATGGAAACAGGATCGTGCGCCACCTTGAGGTCGACTTCGGTTTCCTCCATAGGTTTAAGCAGGTTCCTTTGCACACCGGTTCTTGAAACGTCCAAACCAATAATGTTACCGGATGAAGCTATTTTGTCGATCTCGTCTATGTATATTATCCCGTATTTCGCGCGCTCTATATCACCATCGGCTTCCTGCACCAGATCCCTCACCAAGTCCTCTACATCTCCGCCGACATACCCGGTTTCACTAAATTTTGTGGCGTCGCCTTTGACAAAGGGAACACCGAGTTTCCTAGCTATCAGTTTGATGAGATATGTTTTTCCTACACCTGTAGGACCAATAAGAATTATGTTATTCTTGATCCTTCCGATGCCTTCTCTTTCATAAGTGTCTCCGTGCTCCTGGAAATAACGGATTCGGTTGAAGTGTGTGCAAACTTTCGTGGCCAGGATTTCTTTAGCGCTATCCTGACGAATCACGAACCTGTCCAGATACTCGTGAAGTTCCGCAGGCTTCATGTCAAATCGTACGCTGGAAGGTTTAGAATCCGGGGGGATGTCAATTCCTTGGCCAGATTCCTCAACGCCTGGCCACGGCCCCAGTTGAGTTCCCATTATTCTTATTCGATTACCGTACTTGTTTGCCAAAAAATCATTTATCTCTTTTTCTATCTCTTTGGGATCAGGGAAATTCGTTCCCTGCAAATCGTCTTTTGTATCCATCGTCGTGAGCCTTTCGGAATTACTTCGAACGACCATGTATTGGACGCTACAATTATCAATATGCGCAGCCAAGCGATTATAGTCAATCTTAATGTGAGTCCATGAATCAAGAAATCTAACCAGCATCTGCCAAGTATCTTGACTCCTATGATCAAGATACTTGTTTCCAACCGCGACTCCGACAATCTTCTAAATCTCATGTCGTCTCCCGAGCACGACGCAAAACCAATCAACCCTCTGGCCCCCCACTGACCAAAGATTGAGGATTTTCATCGGAGAATCGACGGGTGTCGTGTCGGTCTGTCGAAGATCCGTTCGCCCTGTCCATTTTTCTCCTGTCTCATGGCTTGACAGATGTGTTCAATGTTGATTTATTCTTCCCAAAAGCAACTCAGTCACCTATGGGCAAGGCAATCAATCATCCGGGCAAATGTTGCGCGCAAGGAGAGCCATGTCGAAACAGTGTGACAAAAATGTTACTGCAAATGCCTCTCACATATCCTCAAGCCGGCATTCCGTTTCTTATGCCGTTTTTACAATGGCGCATCAGCCAAAAGCGAAGTCGATTTCAATCCGGATGACCTTGACCCAAACCTCAAGAAACTGACCATTGAACTCGCAGAGGCCAATCGCCTGCTGGCGTTAGAGTCTAATGAACGACTGAAGATTGAAAATCAGCTACGACAAATTGAGTCGCTTTATACGGGGCGTCTCTAAAAATTGATTGATTTTTCAGTCCACAGTCTTCGCTGCTTGTTCAGTCTGTACTATAGGGAAAGTATATCAAGCAGAGAGGACAAACAAAATGCCAATTCGCCTTCAACCAGGTTTTTTCGACATCTATGAGCGTACAGTCAAGCTGACGGAGATGGGTGAACAAAGAATCCAAAGCTGAACTGAAAATTTCTATCAATGATCTATCAGTTGACGTTATATGTATTGGTGTGTATGGCAATTGCAATGGATAGCAGGCGTATTATACAGATGCTTGTCGCCGACGGATGGTTATAGGTGGCCCACGAAGGCGACCACCTTCAGTTCAAACACCCTGATCAACCCGGGCGTGTGACAATTCCGCATCCGGTCAAAGACATTCCTGAAGGAACATTAGGTAGCATACGAAGGCAGTCCGGACTTACCCTACGCGAAAATTTCAAGTCAATAAAAAAAGGGAA
>JAZDKD010000160.1:0-2702 GCA_043803345.1 Pseudomonadota bacterium | reverse complement strand
ACGGGCTGTTGCCCAAACCAACCATTTGCCCTTCGACAGGCTCAGGGCGAACGGTGGTGTGTTGAAATCATATGACTTTTCCGTTCATGCTGAGCTTGTCGAAGCATAAAATCGATTTGGGCAACAGCCCGTCCACTATTGACTAAGCCCGGCCGCCCTCTAATGCTTTCCTTATCTTATTAAACCTCCGGAACACTTTTGGGTTCTTCTGCATTGCCTCCGCCAGCCTCATTCTTGAGTGTGAAGCTGCTGAAAGCCGCGATAACAACATCGCCGGGCGGATGGTTCCGGGCGCCACCACTTTGCAAAGAATGATGGATGTGATTATGTTTAATTTTATGAAATGACAAATGAAGAAAAAAAGAGAAAGAAGGGAAGGGGACATGGCAACTTCAACAGGGGTTCAATTGGCCCAAAGCATCCGGCGAAAGGTCTGAGAATTGAAGAAAGTGTGCGAAGGGCTTGATGAGAGCACAGTCTCCCGTGCGCCCGGCGGACGATGGTCTCCCAAAGAAATCCTTTCCCACCTTTGGGGGCCCGAAGGATCTGGCCATCTACCGATCCTGCAGGCCTTTCTTGACCGGGAGACTCCCAGGATCGATATTGAACCTGAAAATCATTTTTTCTCCGAGAAGCGTGCCCTTTGAAACGTTTGAATTAAGGGCACAGCTATGAGCCGCCCGATGTAAGGATCTCTTGAATAAGTTCATGTTTTTGGGCCTATGCCTGACGCTAGTAATTCGGGCCGTAATAAGCTTCTTATAAGTCTTTGGAAGCGTTTAGTCAATAATGAGAGTGGAACCGAGTATTGCCGCCCGTTTGGGGTGTCTGGAAATACAATATCTGAAAAAAGTGTTACAAGTCTTCGTTATAAGGCAATCCTGGTAGCTGAAGATTACGAATTGAAAGCAAGCACAAGGAGGACTTCCAAAAAATTAGGGCAGAATCATTCTTGACTCTGCCCTTTCCACAGTATCGCATTGCGGGATCGGCTCAAACGGCCCAAACACTACATAAATTTTGCTTTCATTGGACATAATAGATCAAACCATCGCAGAAACGGCTTTCGTCCTCAGGAACGAGTAAAATTAGACTCTCAACCCCTCCTGCGGATAGACTAACCCGTTAGCTCATCGTCCCAATACTATTCACGGCCCGAGCAACTCACATAAGAATCCACCGGGTAATCGGGAAGTCATCTAATTACCTGATCTGCCCGGTTTAGAACTGCCTGCGGAATCGTCAAACCAATCTGCTGCGCCGCCTTGAGATTAATCAGCAAGTCAATCTTCTTTGGTTGCTCCACCGGCAAGTCCGCTGGCTTGGCGCCTTTGAGAATTTTATCGATATAGGTGGCGCAACGCCGGTACAAGTCAGTGGGGCTCGGAAAATATGCCATGAGCCCGCCAGCATCGTACGAAAACCTATCCGAGTATATCGCCGGCAACCGGCTTTTCGCGGCAAGCTCGACGATGCGTTTTGCGGAAGTCGTGATGGGGATGTTGTTCGCCACAATGAGACCACCGACTTGTGCCTTCGTTGCCGCTTCGAATGCGCTGTCGAAATCGTTGGGGCTCCGAACGTCGAATGGTTGAACTTGGAGCGCCAGGGTTTGTGTGGCCTTGCTCAATTCATCCAAGCCCACAGGTGATTGGGCCGAATTGAAGAGAAAGCCCACACGGGAGAGTCCGGGAATTGTTTCCTTGAGCAGCTCAGCCCGTTTTACGTACAACCCAGGAAAACCGATCGCTAACCCGGTAACGTTCCCGCCGGGGCGCTCAAGACTAGGCACAAAGCCGGCAGCGACCGGATCTGTCGCGCCAACAAAAACGATTGGGATCGTGCTAGTAGCTTTCTTGGCAGCTAGAACGCTTGGGGCGCCTCCGCCGGCGAGAATAACGTCAACCTTGAGCCGGACCATCTCGTCCACAAAGCCGGGAAATCGGTTTATGTCTCCCTCCGCGTAACGATACTCGAACGTGATGTTCTCTCCTTCGTTGTAGCCGAGTTCGCGTAGCCCATGCCGCAATGCATCCATCACGGGGGCCAAAATGGAAGCAGTCTGCGACACCAATACACCTATCCTTGGAACTTTAGCCGGTTGCTGCGCGTCTGCCAGATGAGCGGTAAGGAAAACGAGAAAAGCGAATACCAAGACAGCAATTTTTGTTTTCATGGCTTTTTCCTCCTTTCCAAGAATCCAAAATCACTTGCCACTTTAATCAGCCTAATTGATAGGAACTTGCTTTGGGTATTGTGATTATAATGGAAGGTGCCCCCAAAGGGGTATTACTATCCCTTTGGAGGCAAAATATCGGTCCCTTCTGCAATCGCCTCCTCATGGCTCTCTCCAAAAGGTTAAGGGTTGTGTTGTTGGGTTAATTCTACAGAAAAGGGACGCAACACTTGTCTCAGTGGGAGGCTGTGAAAGTCATCAACCGTCAGGCCAGTTCAGCGTATAGGTCGGTTGTATTTATAAGACAATATACCTGAATCATATTTAAGTCAAGAAAATAATGGGGAAGCCAGCAATTCTCGGTGAAGCACGAAAAAATATAGCACTAGCGTGACTTTATTACGCTTAATTCATCTTTAGGGGAGAACCTCTTGTAACTACAGGCATAATCGCCCGTCTCAGTTGTATACACTGAATGGGATATTGGTTTTCAGCTCTTTGTCAATTAAATCAAGTCCACGGGCAA
>JAZDKD010000159.1:0-5655 GCA_043803345.1 Pseudomonadota bacterium | reverse complement strand
GAACAGCAACTGTTTCGATGCCGAAGAAATTGTTGCGCCAAATTCCTAAGAGCCCCATTAGAACCGGCAGGTTGGACTCGAAAGGAGCTGTACGAAAATGTTCGTCCATCTGGTGAAATCCGTTCAGAAGTTCGAAAAAGTTTTTCGGTCCTATTGCAATCATGGTTGACAAACCTATGGCTGAATCCATGGAATAGCGTCCACCAACCCAATCCCAGAATTCGAACATGTTCGTGGTGTCAATACCAAAAGCCGCTACTTCTTGAGCATTTGTCGAGACTGCCACAAAATGCCTAGCCACCGCCTTTTCATCACCGTGGAAAAATTCAATCAACCATGATCTGGCCGTCTTGGCATTCGTCATGGTTTCCATGGTAGTGAAGGTCTTTGAAGAAATTATGAACAGAGTTTCCGATGGATCAAGATCCTGCACAGCCTCGGAAAAGTCAGTTCCATCAATGTTCGAAACAAAACGGAAGTTCATCGAACGTTCACTGTAATGTTTCAAGGCTTCGTAAGCCATAACCGGCCCGAGATCTGATCCACCTATTCCGATGTTAACAAGATTCCGGATACGCTTGCCGGTATGGCCCTTCCATTGACCCCCTCTGACCCTGCTTGCAAAATCGGCCATCTTATCAAGAACGTCGTGAACCTTGGGTACAACATTTTCACCGTCAACCATTATAGATGCGCCCTTGGGCGAGCGTAACGCAACATGGAGCGCCGGCCTTCGTTCAGTGATATTAATCTTGTCCCCTCTGAACATTGCGTCAATCATGTGGCGCAATCCTGATTCCTCAGCCAGTTTTAATAGCAGGGCGACTGTCTCGTTTGTGATGATGTTTTTCGAATAGTCGAGATACACGCCTACGGCCGAGGCCGAAAAACACTCCCCCCGATCAGGATCGTTGGCGAACAGGTCACGCAGGCGCGTTCCGCAGATCTTCCCATGATGAGTCTTAAGGTTCTTCCATGAATTGAGTTCAGTAATTGATTTGACTGTTCCCGTCATATGCCCGCTCCTTTATAATTCCT
This sequence comes from Pseudomonadota bacterium, assembly GCA_043803345.1. Classification (GTDB taxonomy): domain Bacteria; phylum Desulfobacterota; class Desulfomonilia; order Desulfomonilales; family Desulfomonilaceae; genus CAJBEZ01. Next base: position 4,617 of record JAZDKD010000159.1, on the reverse strand, counting down.
CTGGTTGTCATGACCATCGATCATGAAGACACTCATGGCGACAATGCGCCCCAATTCAAGTTCCTGCAGGTTTTGCATCATTAATGGCCACATTTGTCATGTTCATGTATTATTGGCTGCGTCGGGTCTCCCCACTTCCAGGATTCACCAAACACAGGATATCCTATGAATGATATTCTCGAGAACAAAATAAGAGACATTGGGCGCGAAATATATTCTCTCATGGGACAAGATACTCCTTCCTTTTTTGACAAAAAAAGCTGGAACGGAAAGTTGACTGAGTGGGCTATGAAAGATGAAGCCCTTAAGGTCCGCCTTTTCAGGTTTGTTGACGTTCTCCCCTGCCTTAAAACGGATTCGATGGTCATAAAAGTTTTGAATGAGTATTTTTCTGATCTGCCGAACAATCCTTTTATGCAGAGAATCGGAACTGTTTCCGAATTCATTCCATTCCTTGCGGCAAAAGCTGTGCGTACTGGCGTTCAGTCAATGGCCGCGCAATTTGTGGTGGGACGAGATGAGGATGAAGCAGTGAAAGTCTTCCGGAAATTGCTTCAGCAAGGTGAAACCATAAGCGCTGATCTTTTGGGTGAGGTCGTACTCAGCAATAAGGAGGCTTCACAATATACCGAACGTTACAAAAAACTCATTTTGCGCCTGAGCCAAGAAACCTCCAATTGGCTGAAGAATCCCACAACGGATTCTGATAGTTATGGTCCCATACCAATGTTTGACACCTCGCTCAAGATCTCCTCTTTAAGTCCGCATATTGATCCAATGGACTGGAAAGGCTCTGTTGAAAACGCAATAAACGGCCTTGCTACAGTTATCGACATGGCAGGTGATCTAGGTTCCTCCGTCACGTTTGACATGGAACATCATTATTTCAAGGACCTTACTATAGAGATATTTGATAAACTCCTCACAAAATGTCCGGATTTCAGGTTTCCCGGCATAGCGCTTCAGGCATATCTTCCCGAAACCAGAGGAGACCTTTCGAAAGTGATCCAGACGGCGAAGAAATCCGGACGCAGAGTGACGGTTCGGCTCGTAAAAGGCGCATACTGGGATTATGAAACAGTCGTGAACCGGCAAAAGGGCTGGCCTGTCCCGGTATTCCTGAAAAAAGAAGAAACTGACCGGAATTATGAAGAACTTACAAGAATCCTACTGGAGAACATTGAATACGTCCGTCCAGCCTTCGCAAGTCACAACATCAGGAATATAGCGCACGCCGCCGCCCTCGCTGATTCGATGAACCTTCCTAACCGGGCCATCGAATTCCAGATGATATACGGCATGGCTGAACCAATAAGGGCAGCCCTGCGAAACATAAATTTTAGAGTCCGAGTCTACACTCCGGTCGGAGAACTTATCCCGGGTATGGCTTATCTCATCAGGAGACTCCTGGAAAACACGTCCAATCAATCGTTCCTCCGTAAATCCTTTTCCGAACAGGTCCCTTTGGATGAACTCCTTAAGCCCCCTAAGCCCGTTTCGGAAGGCGCAGACGCAGCGACCTTGGCGCATGGATTTGCCAATGAACCTTTGACGGATTTTTCAAAGGCGGAAAATCGTGGGAAGATGGAACAGGCTCTCAAACAGGTCAAACAAAATTTCAACAAAAGATATCCGATATCAATTGGCGGCCGGGAGATGTTGACATATCAAAGCGTTGTTTCGGTCAATCCGGCAAGACCAGATGAAGTAATCGGACTCGTCAGCGCCGCCTCAATCCCAGAGGCTAAAAGCGCCATTGAGAAAGCTCGCCAGGCTTGGCCCGAGTGGAGAAACACGCCCGTTGAAAAGAGATCGGACTACATATTTCAGGCCGCAAATGAAATCAGGACACAACGCTTTGAGCTTATGGCGCTTGAGGTGTACGAAGTTGGAAAGACCTGGTCAGAGGCCGATGGGGATCTGTCCGAGGCTATAGATCATCTCGAATATTACGCCCAAGAGATGATCAGACTCAGTCGATATAACCCTACTGGCAATTATCCCGGAGAGGCCAACCAATATTTCTATGAAGGACGAGGCGTAACAGCCGTGATATCACCGTGGAACTTTCCACTGGCCATACCCGCCGGCATGGTTTCAGCAGCGTTGGTATCAGGGAACTGCGTGATTCTAAAACCCTCTAGCCTTGCCCCTGTCCTGGGTTGCCGTCTGGCGGAGATCTTTAAGTCGGTCGGTCTTCCTTCCGGGGTACTGAACCTGGTTCCCGGTTCAGGTCATGAAATCGGGGAATATCTGGTTTGCCACCCGAATGTGGATCTGGTTGCGTTTACGGGCTCCATGGAAGTCGGTCTAAGGATTGTAAACCTTGCAAGCCGCTTCCTTCCCGGACAGTTCAATGTCAAACGTGTAATAGCCGAGATGGGAGGCAAGAACGCAATAATCGTGGATGATACTGCAGACCTGGACGAGGCTGTCAAAGGAACACTTGAATCGGCATTCAGTTTTCAGGGCCAAAAATGCTCAGCCTGTTCAAGGGTAATTGTAATTGAGGAGGCGTATGATGAATTCTGCGAGCGACTCAAACAGGCGACAGAGAGTATTATAATTGGCCCGCCTAAAAATCCCGGTGTCTTCATGGGGCCGCTTATAGATGAAACCGCAGTTCAAAAGATCCGTAGCTACATCGAGCTCGGTAGAACAGAAGGCAAAACTCTCGTAGCGAATAATGTCGGACAAGATAGCCGCTTTGTCGGCCCGGCGATATTTACTGATGTCAACCCCGACTCGAGGCTTGCACAGGAGGAAATTTTCGGACCGGTTCTAATTGTCATGAAAACTCCAGACATAGACGGTGCGCTGAAAATAGCAAACGGAACTCCTTATGCGCTTACAGGCGGCATATTTTCCAGGAGTCCCTATAACATCCAAAAGGTTGCGGAGTGCTTCAGGGTAGGCAATCTCTACGTTAACCGGAAGATAACCGGCGCACTGGTCGGGCGGCAACCTTTCGGCGGCTTCGGGATGTCGGGAATAGGCCACAAAGCGGGCGGTCCCGATTATTTACCTCAATTCACGAATTCAAAAAGCGTCAGCGAAAATACTTTAAGGCGGGGATTTGCTCCTGACGGTCATGAAGATAAAATAAATTAAGTCTTAGCCACATACGGAGGTTCACGTTAGATGACCAACGAAAAGAAGAGAATAGCTCCCGAATGCGCCACATGTCCCAACCAGATGCCTGACATGGCTTGCATGAACGAAGGCGGAGCAACTCACAAGGGTTGCCCCACCGTCAGCAGAAAGGAGTTGCTAGCTTCGGCGAACCGTTGCTATGCAGATCCTGATATTGCTAATTTTGCACATCAGGCTTCGGTTCAGGAGGCCGAATGCTATGCGAATAGACACGAACGTCCATATGTCATGCAACCGACGAAGACCAGGATAACCGAGATCTGTGAGTTTGCCGGACGAATGGGATACAAGCGTATAGGTCTTGTATTCTGTGTCGGCCTGAAAAATGAAGCGGCCATTGTGGACCGAATATTTAGGAAGAACGGTCTTGATGTGGTTTCAGTCTGCTGCAAGGCAGGCAAAACTTCGAAGGACATTATTGGTATAGTGGATAAAGACAAGATCTTTCAGGGAACCGACGAAGCCATGTGCAACCCGATTTTTCAGGCCATGGCGCTTAATGACGAAAAGACGGATTTCAATGTGCTGCTCGGGCTATGTGTGGGGCATGATTCCTTGTTCTTCAAGCATGCGGACGCCTACACTACGGTTCTGGCCGTAAAGGACCGGGTAACGGGTCACAATCCACTGGCCCCTATTTATCTCCATGGTTCGTATTATAAGAAGCTGCTCTAAACTAACAACCGAAAATGGACGACAGAAACCTGAAGAATTGAGGGACAGCCTTCAACAAAAAGGCCCCACTGCAGGCAATCAAAGAGCAATAAACAGGAGGAAACATGACTGGGCTTTACAAGCTAATTGCCCTGTGTCTATTGACGGTCTTTCCCGATGGGTATGGGTTGGCGGCAAACAAGTTCATCACCATCGGCACAGGTGGCGTTACAGGGATCTACTACCCTACAGGGAGCGCCATCAGTAAATTGATGAATCAAAAGAGAAGCGTTTACGGCTTCAAAGTAACTGCTGAAGCGACAGGAGGATCGGTTTTCAATATTAACGCACTGGGAGTCGGTGACCTGGATTTAGCGTTATCCCAATCCGACAAGGCAGCCCAGGCATGGGACGGTCAGGAGGAATGGAAAGAAAAAGGCCCGAGCAAAGAACTCCGAGGGTTGTTCTGTTTGAATTCAGAAACTGTTTGTCTAATTGCTTCTGTCAAGAGTGGTATAAAATCATGCGCGGACTTGAAAGGCAAAATAGTGGGGGTCGGTAATCCAGGCTCCGGAACCCGGCAAAATGCGCAGGACGCCCTTTCGACCTGTGGACTCAAGTTCAGCGACCTGGCTCAGGCGGAAAGCATAAAGCCTGTAGAGGCCGCGGCGTTACTTCAAGACGGTCGTATTGACGCCTACTTCTACACAGTGGGACACCCAAACGGCTCTATAAAGGAGGCGGCTGCCGGTGGGACCAAAGTTCGGTTCATCCCGTTTCCTGATGTAGAACCGCTGCTTCTGAAAAATC
>JAZDKD010000158.1:0-3008 GCA_043803345.1 Pseudomonadota bacterium | reverse complement strand
TTGGTTCCGACTGGAACATTTTCGATTGAAGGAGATCAGAACCATATTTGAAATTTCCATAACCGAAGATGAGAAGCCAGTTGTAATGAATCCAACAGGCCACGATCGATGTATTTGTTATCCTGCCTTCTTTTGCCGCTCGTATCTAGGAACAGGGGGTTCCAATAATCTTTGCTTGTCATACTGAAGATCTTCCCTTGTGTATTCGGAAATCTCATAAGCCCACGACATTTCAATAGCTTCTTTGGGGCACGCCTCAACGCAGTAACCGCAAAAGATGCATCTTGTTAAATCGATATCGTATCTTTCCGGATATCGTCGTCCGTCAGGTTCAGTCGCTGCTTCTATGGAGATGCAGTCCGCCGGACAAACCGTGGCGCACAGCATACAGGCGACACATTTAATTTTGCCCGACGCATGACGTGTCAAAACATGTCTTCCTCTCCACCTAGGCGCAACTTCCCATTTCTCATCCGGATATTGAAGAGTAATTTTCTTCTTGAACAGATAGGAAAATGTGAGTTTCAGTCCCTGTAACAAAGGGATTAGCATCTTACTGACCTCTCAGATAAACTAAAATATTAAACACGCGGTTCAGGTTGCGCTGTCAAGTAAATCACTGTTCTTTTTTATCTGCTCGCATACTGTACCCAAATCATATAGACAAACGCCGTGGCCATAACGTTGAACAACCCCGCTGGCAACAATATCTTCCAGCCGAATTGCATGACACGATCGTATCGAAGTCTCGGATAAGTCCCTCTAATCCAGACGAACACAAATACAAAGAAAAATGTCTTTCCCAGAAACCATACAACTGGGGGAAGAACCGGTCCCTGCCAGCCACCAAAAAAAAGAGTTGTAATCAGGGAACTGAGAAAAAGTAAATGAGCATACTCTCCAAGGTAGAACAACCCAAACTTCATCGAACTGTATTCTGTCTGGTAACCTGCCACAAGCTCATTTTCACATTCCATCAAGTCGAAGGGCGTCCTGGCTATCTCAGCGCTCCCAGCTATCAGAAACAGCACGAATCCAAGCGGCTGCCGAAATACGAACCACTTGTAAACCGAGTCCTGGGCTTCCACAATTTGAACAAGACTTAAAGATCCCGCTAAGACCAAAACCCCTACAACTGACAGACTTAACCCAAGCTCATAACTTATCATTTGCGCCGCAGCACGGATTGACCCTAACAAAGAATACTTACTGTTGGATGCCCAACCTCCCAAGATTACGCCATAAACGCCGAGTGATGAGATTCCTAGAATCAACAGAATTCCCAAATTTATGTCCGCAACAACACCGGTATTTAAATTGAACTTACTGGCTACCGGCCCCAATAGCCCCTCCAAACCGAGCCCCTTCGCAAAAGGGATGACAGCAAAAGGGATAAGAGCGCAAACAACTACGATAAGAGGGGCCAAAATGTAGACAACTCTATTGGCTGACGAGACCGTTATCTCTTCTTTCAGGAGCAGCTTCGCTCCATCCGCCAGTGGCTGGAGCAGTCCCCAGGGACCAACACGGTTGGGCCCGATTCTCACCTGAATCCAACCCAGAACTTTTCTTTCGAGAAGAGTTAAATAGGCGACAAATGTAAGTACCGCCCCAACAACCAGGAGCGTCTTTATAATCACGAGAAGGAAGGCCAAAGCAAAGTCCATTTGTCAACCTCTCTTAATTTGATACCTTTTCAAGGCTAACAGGAATCTCAACAGATCCCCAATCGCTGAATGAATTCAATCTGTTTTCAGAAAAATGATATGGGACGAGAATTGTTCCTCTAAGGGGCCTTCTGGACTCCTTAACAACTAATTCTATTATTTCACCGGAACTTCCAGAAATTTTAATATAATCACCTTCGCCAATTCCTAGGGCAGACATATCTTTTTCATTCATTTCAGCAAAACGACCTGGGCAGACATCATTCAAGGACGGACTCCACTCAGAGAAAGAACCTGAATGAAATTTATTGATCGTCGGAATCAACCTGAACGAACTGTTGGTTTCAGGGATTGCTCTGGGAGGACCGACGGGGATGAGTCTTGCCTTTCCTCCCGGAAATCCGCCTTCATACAAAATCGAACTACCGGGGTCCTGGCGATCTACGCATGGCCAAACCAGCCCTTCATGTCCAATACGATCGTAAGAGATGCCGGCATACATGGGAACTAAGCTTGCAATTTCAGCCATTATTTCTGAACAACCGTTATAGGCAATCCCAAGGGCGCCCATGCGATTCGCTATCATGGAGAATATCTCCAGATCAGTTTTTCCTACCTTTCCCTTAGAACTGGGGTTGAGACGCTGAACTCTACGTTCAGCGCTTGTAAACGTGCCTGACTTCTCGTACGCCGCTGCGGCGGGGAGTATCACATCAGCCATTTTGGCTGTGGACGACATAAACATGTCTTGAACCACCAGAAAATCAAGCTTGCCGACAGCCGTTTCGAGTTGTCTCCGGTTGGGATAGTTGTCTATGAAATTCTCGCCAACTGCATACAGACCTTTGACGTTTCCCTTTTCGGCAGCCTCAAAAATATCCTTAGCCTTCAAACCTGGGCTTACAGGAAGTTTTGCGTTCCAGATGCTCTCGAACTTGGACCTGGAAGATTCATCGTCAATGGATTGGCAACCAGGGAGTAAATCCGGAATAAGCCCCATATCAACAACCCCCTGAGCGTTAGCCTTTTCACCAAGGATATAAACACCGCAAGACTCTTTACCTACATGCCCCGTGACAACGGCCAAATTGACTGCAGCCAAGCTCAACGGAACTGAATCTATTGATTTATTAAGCCCTTCCGTAATAATTACAACGGCTGTTTCTGCCTCAGCAAAGAACTTAGCGGCATTCTTGATCATATCTGGGTCGATACCCAAAGAAAGGCCAACTGATTCCGGGCCATAATTCTTGAGCGACTCAGACAGTGATTCAAATCCATCCGCTCTGAGATCCAACGACGCTCTGTCGAATAACCGCTCATCGATTATAAATTTGAGCA
>JAZDKD010000157.1:0-4262 GCA_043803345.1 Pseudomonadota bacterium | reverse complement strand
TTCAAGGGAATAATCCCTGTACCTTCTGTCAAGCGCCACCTTGATAGCGCTTTTATTCATTGAAACGCCACCAACTCGCATGCCTCCGGGGTGGTAACCTGAATGACCGACGGGAGAAGTTCCTCCCGTGCCAATCCAGCGACTGCCTCCGTGATGAGCCTCTGTCTGGTCTTTCAAACGGTCAAGAAAATACTTTAGCAATTCTTCGGGCGGCATCGACTGGATTTTATCTTTAGGAATCCCAAGGGCTTGCGCCAAGGCATCAGGTTGTTTGAGCCATTCGTCCAGGAGTTCTCTGGCAGCGGCTTCCAGATCCAAGGCTTTAAAATCAGGCAGTTCCGCTCCTTGAAAGAAGTGAGCGAATACTCTGTCATATATGTCAAAATATCTTTCACTTTTAACTAGTATTGATCGGGCTGCGGTGTAGAAATCGCTTAGACCTTTGACAAGACCTAGATCCAATGCTTTGTGGAGTCTAAGGAAAGATGTAGGTGATACGGGTATTCCCGATTCTCTAAGGATGTAAAAGAAATCAATAAACATTTTGATTACCTGAGCGAAGGGCAGTCCCCTACGATCTGAGTCTCCGGGCCTGTTGAACAGACAGTTGATAATCTGAACTCTTCTTAAACAGAATACCGAGAAAAGGGATTTTTCCCTGGACAAGGTCTTTGGGCCTGAAGTCCGGGTCTCTTTTCAAAGCTCTGACCCAATTGATAAGCTCTCTCGTAGCAGGTTTTTTTTCAATTCCCTGAAAATCGCGCAATTTGTAAAATGTTTTGACGCACAAATCCAGCAGGTCTTTGTCCAGATCATTAAAATGGACGTTAATTATCTGGCGCATCATGTCCGGATCTGGAAACGCTATGTGGTGAAAATTGCATCTTCCCAGGAATGGGTCCGACAGGTCTTTTTTGGCATTAGACGTAATGATTATCACAGGCCTGTTTTTTGCCTGAATAGTTTTGTCGATCTCCATGATATCGAATTCCATCTGGTCCAGAACGTCCAGCATGTCGTCCTGAAAGTCAGTGTCGGCCTTGTCTATTTCATCAATCAACAACACGACTCGAACATCGGAGACAAAGGCCTGTCCAATCTTACCCATGCGGATATATTCTTCAATATTGCTCACATCGCGTTTTGAATCTCCAAATCTGCTGTCGTTAAGACGGGTCAGCGTGTCATACTGATATAAAGCGTCGACCAATTTAAGGCTTGATTTTACGTTCAATACGATTAGTTTCATGTTTTGAGCCTGCGCGATTGCGTGGGCCAACATGGTTTTTCCGGTACCCGGTTCGCCTTTAAGAAGCAACGGCATTTCCAACGCTATTGAAATATTGACTATCTTGGCCAAGTCCTCGTCCAGCACGTATTTTGATGCGCCAGTGAAAGCCGTAGGCGATGATTCGAGAGACATAAATTTAAGCTCCTTTTTTCTTCCAAGAAGATTTGAGAAAAACATGATTTTCCATTTATCAAAAAGTTTCTATTTAGTGTGCAGTTCATTAATCTACTAAAAAAGTTTTTTATAATCTTTATTAATGTCTTTCTCGACAGACAACAAGCATATTTTGAGGGTTCCCTCTTTGTGCGATGAGGTATGGATGGTGGGGGGCGATTTTTTGACTTGACAATAAACCTAAAGGCTGACTAAGGTACGGAAGTCAATCATGAACGCAGGATTTCCTAAAAGCCACGCTTGACGGCTCGAAAAAAAGGTTGACAACGTTGCGGATTTCTGTAATAAAGTTAAAACACATCCAGAGCTATATTTTTTTGGAGGCTATCCAAATCTGGTATTAAGGCTTCCTTTGGAAAGGATTTATGAAAGGAGGATGAGGGTATGGTTAAGAGAACATTAGTAGTTCTCAGTGTTTTGTCTCTGACGCTTATGGTGGCGGGGACTTCTTTTGGCTTCATCGGTGGAGGCTGTGGCGCGAAATGCGATAACGGGCCGCTGTATGTTCCGGTTGATTGCCCTGACACAGGCGTCGCAAAAACAATAGTTTCAACATGGGAATGTAAGATTGAGGGTCCTTGCCCTGCGCCTATGCCTGGTGGCGGTTCATGCAATAGTGGACCTCGCCCAGGAATGTTGTGTTCACTACTAACGGCCATCGCCCACCCGTGCGAGATGCTTTTCGGCGGTTTTGATGGCGTATATGGTTGCTTGCCTGCTTTCGGCGGTGGTGCGGGCTCCAGCCCCTGTGGCTCACCGTTTGGTGGTGGCTTAGGTGGGTTTTTTGGCGCCGGTACGGCGATGCTGTCCGGTGAGTCAACAGTCTTTGGCGCTCTCTGGTAGCGAAAAGACCTGTAACGCGTTATCATTTTTTGGACCGGGCGCATATGTCTGAGTCCGGTCCTGAGTTAACTCTTGAATGGTGATGCGTAACCTGACTTGGTAGATGCGGTTTTGGAACCAAAAAAATCTTGACAACCCTTTAAACATGAGGTAACAATAGCGCAAAATATATGCGCTAATATTAAGGAAATATAATCTTGATGTCCGGTTATGTAACTGGAACGTCTTGAATGAAAGGAGGATGAGGGTATGGTTAGAAAATCCGTTGTAGCTCTTGGAATCCTGGCTGTGCTGATGCTTGGCGTGGGAATGTCCTGGGGTTACACCGTAAGCAAGTGGCCGGTTCCTGGTATTCCGAACACAACTTTTGGTGGAGGCTCTTCCTGTCTAGTGGCTCCTGAAGACGTCACTCTTAGGGGACCTGTCGCTCCCGCTTGTGAGCCCCCGTTGATTCCCGGCGTTATTCATGCAGCCTTGAGTATTCCCTTTAGAGCTGTTGGACTAGTTGTGTCGCCAATATTCACCGGTCAGCTTCTACCTAACAACAGCTGCTGCCCCATAGAATTGGGTGAAGCAGCTTATGTGACAGCCGCTGTTCCTTGCACACCGGTTAACATCTACACTGCGCCGAGAGGCTGGTAATTCAGAATAAGAGTTAGTCTCTTTCTAAAAGGTCGGGTTTTATCCCGACCTTTTTTTGTTTCGGCTGTCGCCCTAGATTTAATGAACATTGCGGGAAATTCCTTGGCCCCTACTTCGATGGCCGTGCCACCGTTGAGTAGAACCCCCCACTACACCTAATCCTGATCACATTTATTATTGAATAACGACTCGTTAGATTACATTTTCACGGTTTTGCGGAGGGTTGTTCTTATGCCACAAGCCAAGTGAGCTGTACAATATCGCTGTGACCAATATGATGGATCCTCCAAATACAAACATGAACGATAATCCTTTCATCTGGGCAACGAACCCCCAAACTAGAACAGAGAAATTTATGCCTACTCCGAAAGAACCCGTAAACAGTGAGACCACAATAGCTCGATTACCTGAGTTCGATCTGTCGAGCATTCTTGCCATCATGGCAGGGTAGGACAGCCCCTGGCAAAATCCGAAAAGACCACCCAAAAAAACTGTGTGGATTAGTAACTCAAGTCGGGATGTGGCTATTAGAAGAATCCCAAAACCAACTAGGCACGCCAGAATTAGCTTCCCCTTATCTAGTCGATCGACGATTGACCCGAGAATTAGGCGCACAACGATTAGAGTGATCCCATAAGAGGTAAAAAAAATCCCTGCCCTCATCCCCAAGTCTTTGGCGAAAAGAGGAAAGAACACGTTCATGGCGGCAAAACCACTGCCAAATACCGCCACCAAAGACATCATTGCCAGGTGTTTCCCCTCAATAGCCGTAGGGAAGAATTTAACTGGAGACGACACAAAGGTGGTTGACCTTGGGGGGTCTTTGAATGTCAACACGAGCGCCGTTCCCATTATACCAAAGGCCGTCAGCAATAAGAAATAGGCGTTAAAGCCTAGATAAATTAACGCTGTTTCCCCCAAAAAAGGACCAACAGCCACAGCCAGCGAGCCAGATATCCCATAAAGCCCAATTCCTTGAACTCTTTTTTCGAATGGAAGTAAGTCTACAAGCGCGGTGGAACATGCGTTGAAGCATGCCGCAAAGGCCGCGCCCTGAAGAAGTCTTATGACCAGCAGCCATGGGAAATAGCCGTCAAACAACCCAAATCCCAGATTTGAAAATCCGACAAAGAACATTCCCCACGACATAAATCTCTTACGTCCATGCCTTTCGATCAATGGAGCGATAAATGGTAGTGAAGCCAAAGAAGTGACTCCGGCGCAGGCCATAAAGACTCCAACCTCCGCAGCGTCAGATCCGAGTTCGGTAACGTAGAAAGAGAGAAAACTCCAGGCAGAAACAATCATGAAT
>JAZDKD010000156.1:0-4342 GCA_043803345.1 Pseudomonadota bacterium | reverse complement strand
TTCAATGGCTTTTCTGACATCTTCGATGGCATCGTAGATTATCGTGTAAAGCCTCAGATCAACCTTTTCCTGTTCGGCCAGTTGAGTTGTCTTTGGTGTAGGTCGTACGTTGAATCCAATTATAATGGCTTTAGAAGCGCTTGCAAGCATGATGTCCGACTCGTTAATCGCACCCACGCCACCATGAATTATTTTGAGCTTGATTTCTTTGGATGGAATTCCAAGTAAGGCTTCTTTTACTGCTTCTACAGAACCCTGAACATCGCCCTTGACTATCAAATTGAGTTCTTTAACTTCTTCAGTCTGCATGCGGGCTATAAGTTCTTCAAGTGAGGCGGGGCTTGTTGAAGCCGCTTCATCCTCGCGATGTTTAATGAATCTTTGTTCTCCAATCTGACGGGCTAGCTTTTCTTCTTCAACTACCATAAAGATTTCGCCCGCATCCGGAACACTAGCGAATCCTTGAATTTCAACTGGGGTTGACGGCGTAGCGTCTGTGACACTTCTGCCCTCGTGGTCCAGCATCGCGCGAACTTTTCCGTAGTGGACGCCTGCAACAAATGGGTCTCCCAGCCTAAGAGTGCCTTCCTTTACAAGAACCGTGGCCAAAGGCCCTTTACCTTTGTCGAGGCGAGCTTCAATAATAGTTCCTGATGCTCTTTTGTCAGGATTTGAGCGGAGTTCCATAATTTCAGCCTGGAGTAATATAAGATCCAGCAGATCGTTTACTCCGTTCCCCGTCTTTGCGCTTACGTCCGCGAATAAAGTATCACCTCCCCACGCCTCAGGAATAAGGTTATACTCGCTGAGTTCACGCATCACACGATCTTTGTCCGCCTCAGGTTTGTCTATCTTGTTTACGGCAACCAGTATGGGAACCCCAGCTGCCCTAGAGTGATTTATGGCTTCTTTAGTCTGGTCCATGACCCCGTCGTCGGCTGCCACAACCAGTATTACAAAATCGGTAACTTGGGCGCCGCGAGCCCGCATTGCTGTGAAAGCCTCATGTCCCGGTGTATCGAGAAAAACGAGCTCTCCCTTGGGGACTTTAACTTTGTAGGCTCCGATGTGCTGAGTGATACCGCCCGCTTCCTGGTCAGTAACGTGAGTTGATCTAATCCTATCCAAGAGTGATGTCTTACCATGGTCGACGTGCCCCATTACAGTAATTACTGGGGGTCTGGGCACTAGATTCTCTTCGGTGTCCAGGATCTGTTGGGGAAGAAGTTCATTTTCAGAGCGCTGGCTTGTTTCAGTCTCAAAACCAAATTCACTGGCTACAAGTGTGGCCGTGTCAAAATCTATCACTTCGTTCATTGCCGCAGCCACGCCGAGTGGGAGCAGATGTTGGATCACCTCTGCGGCTTTTACACTCATTCTGTGCGCAAGAGTAGCCACAGTTACCGTTTCCGGTAACTTGAGTCTCCGTTTAATAGCCTTGGGCACAGTTATTTCTGTTTTTCTTAATTTGACTTTCTTGGTTCTTCCTCTTAGTCGGCCGCCTCTAGGTCTGTCATCATAGAGATCCGCAACATTGATAACTTCTTTTCGTCGCCGCAGTTTACCCTTTTCGTCGTCTTGTCGCTCGTCTAACGGTCGTACCTTTTTCTCTTTACGCTTGTTAAGACGACGTTCCATTTCAATGGGCGACTCTGGAATGAACTGCTTTGGCGTGATTTCTTGCCTAACTGTAGGACGTGAAGGAGGCTCTCCAACGCGAGGTCTGGGAATTGATCCAGGGCTACGAGGAGCCTGGGTATTTGATTCCACAAAATGGGGTCGCGGACTGGGTCTTTCGGGCGCACGAACTGGAGGTTCTTTTCTTAGTTCAACTTTGCCGATAATCTGAGCCGGTTGAATTCTTTTGTCTTTCTTTTTCTTTTTCTTGGCGGCCCGATCATCGGCTTCTCTTTGTTCCTCTGTGATGGCCAATTTGATGTCTTCTCCAGAAGTTTGTTCTGGTCTTTCAAGATTGGTAAATTCCATCATCTGTTGAGAGTGCGTTTCTAAAGGTAATTCTCCGTATGCGCGGACTGGGGCCCCATCCACCCTGCTGATATCCTCAATCTCGTTTTGAGAGTCTATTGCCACGTGTTCATAATCTTTATCCAGATTTGGAGAGGGGAATTCATCTTGATCAAGAGAAGTTCTTGCTGGTGGTTTTGCCGGAGCCATTTCGATTATTCGGGCCGGTTCGTGGCGCTTAGTCTTTCGTGGAATTTTACGAGCTTCTTGAACGCCATTCTTTAAGGCGGACTGGGAAGAATCCAACTGCTCCTCACCGCTTTCGGGGAGGGCTTCGGTTGATTGTGGTATCGTATCCACATGCATAGTTTGATCTTCTCGGAGTTCTTGAGGTGGGGCGTTTTTAGCTCGCCTTCGGATAACTGTTGGTCTGATTCGTTTTTCAACGACCTCTTTCTGGGGGAGAGCGGAAACAAGATGAGATCTCAATGCAACTGGATCGTCAGTTACCAGAGAGCTTTCAGGCCCTTCAACCTCGTAACCCATAGTCACCAGTTCTTTAACTAAATCTTCGTTTTTGACCTTTAAGTCTCTTGCTAGGTCATCAACGGTAAAAATGGTCATCCGCACACCCCTTTTTGTCTAGACCTTTTCAGAATGCTCTGCACTGAAGGAATCAGGTCCATTTCAGACCTGAGGGCTTTTTGAAGGAGCCTCTTTTTCGAAGCCTTTTCGGCGCATACCTCTAATGGGCAAATGTAACATCCTCTGCCACTAAGGTTCATTTTTCGGTTTGTTTCGATCAATGCTCTTTCCAATACCGCCAACCTAATCATTTCAGAGGCTGGTCGTTTGTTACGGCATGCAATGCATGTTCTGATAGGTATATGGCCTTTTTTCATTATCCTGTCATTAACCTAATACTCAAACTCTCAAGCCGGTTCTGTAGTTACTTTTTCAATTTCTTCAGATGTTGGGGCAGACTCCTTGACCTCATCAACGGAGCCTGAATCTTCAATCTTTTCTAAGTCCATTTTGATTTCAGGGGGATTCGATAGATAATAGTTTGCCCCTTCCTGCAACATTAAAGCTTTTTCGTTCGTTATGCCCATGAAACTGGTCAGTTCCGCCAGAGACGCTCTGGCGATGTCTTCAGGATTTCTATAACCGTTGTCGAAAAGGATTGTAGCTGTTTCCTCATCCATTCCTTCAATTGCAATCAGTCGCTCAAAAGACTCTCCAGTTATTTTCTCCTCTTTTGACTCACTTCTCACGTCGATTTTCCAACCGGTCAATCTTGCCGCTAGTCTCACGTTCTGGCCCTTCTTGCCGATGGCGAGGGACAGTTGATCATCGTCCACTACAACTTCCATGGTACCGGAGATTTGGTCGATAATGACTTTTAATATTTGTGCTGGTTGAAGAGCGTTGCATACAAAACGCGCAGGCTCGTCGTTCCAGGGAATTATATCTATTTTTTCGCCCCTGAGTTCCTGGACTACGGCTTGAACTCTAGATCCCTTCATGCCAACACATGCGCCCACAGGGTCGACGTCAGCGTCACCGGATCTAACACCGATTTTGGCCCTTTGACCGGGTTCACGCGCTGCGCACATAATTTTTACGATCCCTTCAGCTATTTCAGGGACCTCCTGTTCAAATAACTTAACCAGGAACGAAGGATCCGATCTTGAAAGGACTATCTGAGGATCCTTCTGAGTCCTTTTGACGTCAATTATCAGCGCCCTTATTCTGTCTCCCTGGCGATAAGTCTCTTTTGGAATTTGCTCTGTAACGGGAAGGATAGCTTCAGCCCGCCCTAAATTGACAACAGTGTTCTTCTTTTCGAATCGTTGAACGATCCCAGTTACTATGTCGCCTTTTCTGTCTTTGTAATCAGCGTAAATATTTTCTCTTTCAGCGTCTTTAACCTTCTGAATGATTACCTGCTTGGCAGTTTGGGCTGCTATACGGCCGAAAGTTTCGGCCCCGATTTTTTCTCCAAGTTGGTCGCCAATTTCAGCTTCGGGGTCCAATTCGTTGCGTGCTGTATCCAAATCGATTTCTACACTTGGGTCAATTACCTCCGCCACAACATCCCTGAAACGGAAAACTTCTATTTCGCCGGTGGAATCGCTGTATTGAGCTTCAAGTTCGACTTTCGGACCAAACCGTTTCCTAGCGGCCGAAACAAGAGCCGCCTCAAGGGCCTCTACCAAAGTGTCCCTAGAAATTCCTTTTTCTTTGGCCACCTGATCAATCATTCGGTCCAGACTACCCATGGTTACCCTCCCATGCTCATAGCCCTCTTGCGAAGGCTTTGCTGTAAAATTTCATCCGGCGGCGTTTCCAAATGAGCTTTATCAATATTTTCCGC
>JAZDKD010000155.1:0-2073 GCA_043803345.1 Pseudomonadota bacterium | reverse complement strand
CAACATTGCCTTTAGATAATTTGGAAACGCTTAATTGACCATGTAAGCCTGGTATACCTCTTGCAACAATAGTCTCAGTACCTCTCCCCGCAACATTGCCTTCTATATTGATCCATTTAGCATTCCGAAAGCAGTAGTGGTCAGGAGGTAATTCTCTTAGAAACGGTGTATAAAGTTGATATTTAAAGAATCGAATGATGCGGTTTGAAGCTTCGCTAGCTACTTTTGAATAATCGCTTAATCGTTTATCAAAATATGGCTGCTGACTTGAGTAGTCTTTCTGTCCATTGCTACCTGAAATAACACTCGGGGGACATTCTTTTTCCTCTCGTGAAACACTTACTTGCATTTGATTGAGAATATAGGTCCAGTGTTCATCTCCAGCTAGTTTTGCCTTTCGGTTGTCAAGAATAAAATTAACTTTGACATCATACTCATTGATTGTGGTTTCGAGGATGATTTTTTCATCTTCTGGCCAAGTAACGAGACAATTTCCAGGGAGATCAACTGTGAAATTTGCTGTTATGTACATTTTTTTAACCTTTGACGTTTAACATTGTTTATATGGATCGGCACAAAACCCCAAACACCTACCGGGGTGGCCCTCCGCATTCCACTTGGCCTGGGGGGCTGGGGGAGAAACCCCCGGCTACCCAATCATATAGAGTTGACAACCTAATTAGCACTGTTTGCTATGGTGACCTTAATGAATGCCATTTTTCTCGTACTTTGCCCATCCGCACACTGCAGCGACCGCTTTGGCGAAACTACGCGAGACTCGGTCGATCTCAAGACCTGCAAAGACAAAGTAACCCGCTCCGAAAGGCACCGCACCGATCACGATCTCTTGGCCACTATCTGACCGAAGCAATGGAATCATTCGCTGGGTCGTCGCAGGGTAAGGCCTGAATATGATTGCATCGCTTCCGCCGCCAGCACCCGCAATTTCTCCGAAGCGTTGAATGTCGCGTTGTTCCTGCCTGGTAAGCCCAAGCTGCGACGGCCCAGGGAATACGGGGCTGATCCCAAGGAAATCTGGGAGTAAAGGCTTGTTAAACATGAGATTCGACTGTTGCTGTTCCCAGCGACCGGCTGGTGTTTTCTCCCCGGTTATTGTATTGGCTTTCCACCAGAACGGGTAACCGGCCACATTCACATAGACGCCGCCTCCTCGAACGTAGTCAAGGATCTTCGTGAAGGTCGTATGGAGGCTCAGATCTTCTTCTGGGTAGGCCTCGCCAAACGGGTTAACGACCATGTCCGCACGGCCTGATAGAGCACGATCGACTGAGACCAACTCGACCTGCCAGCTCGGATTCTGGCTCCGAATCTCCTGACACCATTCATCAGGCGTATGAATGGTATAGATCGGTGAGATTAAAGCGAGGCCATCGTCCGAAATGCGCCCATCGAGAACGGTAACGTGCGGCTTCATAAACCGATGACGTCGACGTACGCGTGTCCACCAGAGAATCGGTGCTTGAAACGTGGATGTGAATGACGCTAAGTAGCAGACAATCCAGATGACAGACAGTACAAGCGTAAACATCCTGACACTAAAGTGCACATTTGTCCAACCCACGACAGCGATACTGGCGATTAGAGACATGAGAAATGGACTCAATAAAAGAATAAGCCAATGCTTTATCCAGTCTCTCGTCCTATGAGTACTTATAAGTCCTCTCAACATTATTTTCCCTCGCCTTCTTCGATTTTTCTTAGTTGAGTAGACTGGGTTCTCCCGATACTATAGCTTGAGGTTTGTTTTCTCCGTTTACCGCCTGGTTTCCCTGCGGCGCTACAGTATTTCAACCATGTATCCGTTTGCCCCAGCCCCTCACAGACAGCTCGTCCATATCATAATAATCGAGGAAATGACACCACTGATAACTGACTGTAATCATGCATTTTT
This sequence comes from Pseudomonadota bacterium, assembly GCA_043803345.1. Classification (GTDB taxonomy): domain Bacteria; phylum Desulfobacterota; class Desulfomonilia; order Desulfomonilales; family Desulfomonilaceae; genus CAJBEZ01. The sequence continues at coordinate 161 of JAZDKD010000155.1, read as the reverse complement.
GCCAAGGGTTGCGATTTGTGGAGTACAGGAAGCTATACGTAACATAATCTGAATTTCTTATTGATGTTGATATGTTACACTGTGTTTACAATATCCATAAATTCCTGTATCCGTCAAGTTGTTTTTAGATAGCACCTTTGCCAGTTCACCTCAAGGAGTTA
>JAZDKD010000154.1:0-3311 GCA_043803345.1 Pseudomonadota bacterium | reverse complement strand
GGGTGATTACTTTTGAGACTCTCCGATTCGTTGAGTTGATCCACAGGAATTCTCTGTAACGACATTTCGCCCGAAGTGTTATCCTTTTTGAAAATCCAGATTCGCCCTGTTTCGGCGTCCAACATAAATGTGTGGCCTTTTATGTTGGACGAGACAAATATTTGAAATCTACCCGAACCTGTAAGATAACCCGCTGATTCTTGTTGTTTTGTCGATCCGGAGGTGGTGTCTTTTCCCAGCGGCCATTGAGCAAAAGTTTCTACACAAGAAAATATTATGACCACGAACAAAACAATAATTAATGAAGGCAATTTTCGCGCCATGTCTGTGTCTCCCGAAAGTCTAGTATGTCTTAGTTATACCCATCAAGACACAAACCGTCAAAGGTCAATTATCGAGATTCAATGATCACCGGTCCATTCATGGATCCCAACAGTGTGTGAGTCCATGTTGACGGATTCAACTGGGTTTCACAGTGAACGCTATATGCAAACTCATTCGAGTACTTCACACAACTTGGTGGGCTTATTTCAAAATTTGCCAAGAGACTTGACCAAACAGCCGGTTTTGTGGTATTGTTCCATGAACAACTATATTGTTTATATGTGGAATCATAAAGAGTTAAATAGCTTTTCAATATACAGCTTTAATTAAGTGCAGTCATGTCTTTGTTCAGGTTACTAAGCACATGAAAGAAAAAATCTTCGCGTTAGTTATTACAGTAATATTTGGAGTGTGTCTCCTGACACCCGGTTTTTGTGACATGAGCGCGGAAGAAATACTGAAAAAGGTCGCGGAACTAAGCTTTAAGGAAAATTTTAGGCTAGCTTTGACGATAAAGACATTCCGAGGGCAAAAAAATGAATCCACTCGATCTATTTGGGTGTCTGGACGGTTGAAACAGGATAAGGCTGATTTCTTTTTCGATTTTGATGAACCTCAAGAATCGAAGGGTCTTCGCTTCTTGTTGCAGATTCAACCAAACCAGCTTCCCAAGGTCTTCATGTACTTGCCCGCAACAGGCAAGACTCTTTCGGTCATTACCGATGACCCTTCCGCAGACATTGGCGGAACGGGGTTGAATGTGGATGACATCCTCGGATTTGCCCCAAAACCGGGTGAGAAATATTCCATCGCCAACGATGATAAAACAGGTGGCCAAGAATACTGGATAATCAGAATCAGCAGGCCTAACGAGGGTGGGGAACGTTTGGCGTGGGTACGCAAGAAGGATTTTGTAATTGTTAAATCTCAAGACCTCGATATCAACAAAAAAATAATACGCACATATCGTGTTACGGAATTCTTCAAAACTGACGATGGTAGAGAAATGCCACGAGAAGAAGAAATCACAATAACAATGAAAAATACTCGAATTGTGGTCAGGCAGGAACACGCGGTGTTTGGAATTGATCTTCCCGATCAACTGTTCGATCCTGAGCAATTTGGGACTTATAAGTGGAAAAATTAGCCCATCTCGGCACTTGTTTAAGGATAGAACCTACAATCAAGTTTGTTCGCAAATCGTGAGATCAAGAACGATGACCTATTTCAAAATTTTTTTAAGCGTAACTCTTTTGACTATACCCCTGTCGGGGTGTGTCGGTTTGTCTTCCATTACCCGAATGGGAAACAATATGGATCAGATGAGCTATTACATGGGCGTAATGGCTTCCGCAATGCCTCAAATGGCTTTCAGCACCAAGAGGATGGCAGACACGGCCGAAGGTCTACAACGAAAATCCGACGGGATAGTTAGTGAGTTCCAGAAGAAAGGCGTCTCTACAGAAAAGGCCGTCCAGAATTACGCCCAGACTTTTATAGATAACGATAGGGCAATTATTAAAAACTTGCAGGGCATAAAGGAAGAGTTGGCTCAATTGAAACAGACTCAACCTCTAACCAAAATTCCCAACGCTCCTTCACAAAACCAGGAGAAAATGAACTCTGCAATTCTGGAAAGAATATCCAAGCTCGAAGCTCAAATTCAGGCCCTGAGTTCCAAGATGGGGGCTCAATCAAGCGCGGGTCCTAGCGCACCCAACAGATAATCAAAAAAGATAACCTGCCTACCAGACGGGTCTTGTCTTTATTAGTGAATTTCCAGATGAATTTCTTTGCCCATATTTTTCAAAATAGAGGCTATGGATTGCACACTTCGACTCTTAAAGCCCATCTCCTGAGGTAAATTGGGGTTTAGGTGGGCCGGATTAATGGCCTGTCCAAGGAATATGTAGATACAATCAGCGAACAGGAACTCCCTTGCGAGTAAACTGGCTCCATCCCTCAACCCCGACAGTTCATCTATATCTTTGACCTTATTTAGTATTTCCAGAGTATGGTTCACGGTATGAACCCCTTCTGTAACAAGATCAATCCCTTCCATTTTTCCCGTTGGGGGTATCTTGTTGGTCATTGTCGATAGATCTACCGTAACATCTTTTCCCAGGAATTTGGCCAGGATTCCAGCGGTAGTGCCGCCGCTAATTATTTTTCGCCCCGGCAAAGAAACAAACCTGTTCGCCACCTGCAAATCGTCCTCTTTACGAACTGGAGGGCCTATCATGAAAGCCCCAAACCTTTTGGGCCTTATTTTCAGAACCCCCACGGTGGTGTCGTCTCCCGGCCGATCCTCATACAATTGCCTAGCCTGATCTACCAATACCTGGGCAACCTTTTGCGCCGACACGTCTTCATAAACCTGTGTCTCAAGAAATTTGGCTATTTTTTCCCAATCCCAACCAAGATTAAGAAGACCCCCAATACCGGCGTGAATTTCTCCATCACTTACCGTAATCAGCCAATCGCCGGCTTCCGCATGTACATGGGCCTCCCTTATTTTGCGCGACCCTATTGTCTTATCTTTATAGTTTAATTTGCTTATGTATCCCTTCTTAAGGAAAAAGGTAGGAGGATTGTCAAATTCCGCAAGATACGCTCTTCCGTCGTCCTTAACTTTCAACAAAGTAAATGTACTGTACGCGATTTTCCTCACTTTGCATTCCGGTAGTGTGTCCGTAAGTGTTTCCACAACTTCTTCGAGTGGCAGCCCCCTTTCCATCAATCGCGTAGCTATCTTTGTAGTAAGTGTGGCTAGGATATTAGCCTTTACCCCGCTTCCCAGACCATCGGACAACACCATCAATTTTCCATCGCCTATTGATGAAACGGACAAAGAATCTCCGCAGAGGATTTCCCCATATTTGCAAACAGACGCGCCCCCCGATTCAATATAAAGAGGTAGACTCATCTGGTCGCTCCCCCCTCTCCTGCGAGTTTTATGAGCTCAAACAGGGCGGCCTTCGTTTCTG
>JAZDKD010000153.1:0-4115 GCA_043803345.1 Pseudomonadota bacterium | reverse complement strand
GCGTTGATCCTTTTAATCTGACCTTAAATAACTTGGCTAGTCGTGACGACGACTTTGCATTGCTGTTCGGCGCTGCGATTGAGGACGCATTCATTGAAGGCTTCATATCAACTCGTGACGGTCGGCCCGCCCTCTGGTCTGAGCTATGTTTCGCCACGGGCATCCCGGTCGCCCAGGAGGGCATAAGGCGCACACGGCTGAGGTTCTCAGGCGAACCACTGCCCACCGCTGAAGGCGAAAGATTCCCTGAAGCTAAGATCCTTTTCGACCAAGAGGAGTTTCATTGGAAAAAGAAGGGGCTTACCTTGTCGCTGACAAATGAATATCTGCGGGCGAATCCGCTGGCTGTAGTTGAAAGCTGGATCAACGAGGTTGGCCGCATATATCAACACCTGGAAAACGCGGAGTGTGTTGGGGCATTACTGAATGGGGATCTCGGCGGCGGCAATGCCGCCCCCATAGTCGGTGTAGGGAGTGTTGACGTTGGAATTGACTATACGGATTTCGCACGAGCCTGGACGCGTGGCAATATGATCGGGGAGACGTGGTGGACAGTTGTGGCCGGTGAAGCCATGGGAAATGCGATCAGCAATATCGGTGAGTTTAAGGAGCGTCAGGTTGGAGCGCCACTTGTCAGCATTGTCACCCGCCCGGAACCGGCGAACATGGCCCGTCACATCAGCGCAGAGGTGCCGGACAATAAGTTATTGCTGTTGGATAACACGCACGCGGTGCGACAGCGGGTGTTTATCCCGATTCATGTCAAAGAAGCTGATCACCCGGAGAATTGGACTCGGGGCGTTACAATCGGCTATTCTTCGTGTTTTGAACGGATTGGCGACAAGGCATGTGTAGTTTTGGACCAAAGTTTGGACTTTGCTTCAAATGGATTTCCAAGCTGGTTTACTGTCGGCGGGAGCCGACCATAACCTGACAGGATTTTGATATGGCCAGTAATCTTTATCAGCTAATAGACATTGCCCATAGAGCGATCTCTCAGATGGCCGAAGTAGCCGCTGCATTTGAGTGGCTAGCCGAAAAGATCAACAGCCCGACAGCCACGGAGAAGGATCAAACAGACTTTCGCTCATTGTGCGCTCATGGCCTGATCTTGCAAGAATTTCTCGACGACTTGCGATCTGAATTCGACGGGTACATTCGTCTAGCTGACAATGACCTTGCTCGTCTGGGTCTCACCGATTCAAAAGCAAAGGATGTCATGGATTTTATGAAAGCGACCGCTGTGAGACCATTTGCGCCTGTGGAGAAACTGTATTACGAGTTAGGAGCGACCACACAGCCCGTATTTAGAAGTGGTTCACGATTAAATTAAGAGGATCTAATGAGTGTATGGCAAACAAACTGGCCAATCAACTGGTCAGGAAATTCAGTCGGGATGGCTGACCCGCCTCTGCAGACACGGCAGCACTATTCTATTTCCGCTGCGCTGTCAGTGGGGGTACTGCCGCAAGGGATTAATGTTATCCCGTTGGGATTGATCCACACAGTTGACGGTGGAGGATTGACAGCTACCGGGCGGTTAATCCTGACGAGGCGGGGGAGCCGAGGTTGACTAGGCTTGATACGGCCCGGATGCATCCAACTTGGAGGTAATTATGCTTAATTGTACAAGCATAACTTATTTAAGAACAGGTATCCCTGACTTGCCTAAGGTCGATTTAAGATGGAGTAGCATATATGGTTATTGGTTTGTCGATTGGGCCGGAAACATCCCTTGGTACAACTCTTGGTACAACACTTGGTACAATACGCCCTGGTACAACTGGTTCGCACAGTGGGTAACCCAATGGACAGTCAACTGGACGAATAACTACATACCGACTCATTACACGATCTCGGCTTACCTAGCACAAGGGCCTGATTTCCATCCTGGGGTATATGAGTTCGGTGCCCTTAAGCTCTTACACGCTACCAACGGGGGCCAGTTGACCGTGACGGGAAAGTTGAGTCTTACGCGACATGGAGTCGACTAATGAACCTAACAAACATTCCCCAAGACATAGACAGTCAGCGGCTGCTTGCTTTGCTTGTCAATTTGCAACGCATTCTGAACGAGGCCGCGCATGGCAATTGCCCTGGCACGGAAGTCTTCTCAATAGCCACAGTTGAGTATATGGGCCGGATTCATGATGAATTAAGCAGAAGGAGCGACCAAAAACTCGTGTTTAGAAATGATTCACGATTAAATTAAAGGAGAATAAAAAATGGACCCTAACATTGATCGGTTTATAGCTGATGCCAGCAAGCTTCGGGTTGCTGTTAGTGAATTAGGCAAGAACCTGGCCAGCTGCTCGAGAAAAAGTATTTCCGGGCCGGTCTTTCATCGCGCAGCTTACGCCGCAATGTTTCGCGAACTTGCAGGGGAGGCGGCAGCAACAGAGCGCCTAGTTCTGGAAATTGCAGCGGTGCTTGGAAAATATGTTCCCTCTGCTCGCAAGAATGCCGACGGAATCGCTTTGTCTTCAAACCAAATCACGGAAGTCACGGAATTTCTGGAAATGGCAAAACGTCCATTATTTGCCGCGCTAGCCCCCAAAGCCCCATATCTCCACCCAGGGCTCCACGCCATAGCCCCCCGAGACTGTTGAAAGGAAAACGACAATGGACCCCGCTTTCCCCGTAATTAACGCCATGACGAATAAGTTGCTCTTTCCCCTGGCCGACGTGCCCGAAAACTCGTGGGCACTGATCCCCAAAAAATCTAGTATCACGCAAGATTACTATATCCACTGGTCACAGGCGATTTATGAGCAAGCGGTTTACATCGGGGATCTTGGCCTTCTGCTGCTATACAACGCTTTTGAAACTTTGATTCGAGGGGAGGGATTTTCTCAGATCTGGGCACTAGCACAAGATGGCGTTAGCCGCAGACCTGGTAGAGAGTTCCCGATCCAATTTTGGACCCCGATTTATTCCACCTTGAATCACAAATGGGAACTCGGCGAAGAATACTGCGAGCGGTATTACCAATCTAGGGGCTGGAAACCTTTTAAAGATGTCATGGGTTGCGAACAATGTGACCCTCTTCCGCGTAAATGGGTCCGGCTCGGCGTGTCAGAGGGTGAGGGCCAGTTGGTCACTCATGAAGCTGACTCGTTACCTTATGACGTGCCGGTCCGCGTCCACCGGACGTTAGCCGCATAGAGGTTAAACTGTGTTGGCACTATTATTGCTAAGGTGATAAAAGCGTTACACAGACAAAGAAAATGAATCCTCAACCTGAACACACATACGAATCCGGGCCGCCGGTGCCATACAGAGCCCCGGACGCCATTCTTCGGATTGACGACAACAAACTTTCCGATCTGGTTGAAGATTTCTTCGCCGACAAGACCGCCGCCACTCAAAGAGCCTACCGAAAAGATTTAAAAGATTTTGCAGAATTCTTAAAAGTTGATTCAGTTGAGGACGCAACAAAGTCGTTTCTCGGTCATGGGCAGGGCAATGCGAATTGGCGGGCGTTAAAATACAGACAACATCTGGTTCAACGTAAACTCTCCCCTAGCACTACAAACAGGAGACTTGCGAGTCTAAGAAGCCTAGTCAATTTTAGCACTCAAGTCGGGCTGGTTCCATGGGATTTGAGCGTGAAGAGCGTCAAGCATCAGAAATACCGGGACACTTTCGGGCCGGGTAAAGAAGTAGTCTTAAAAATGTTTGCCGCCGTCCGGGAGTATCCCTCACCTCGGAAAGAACGTGACACAGTTCTTTTAAAATTAATTTATCTTTTAGGATTACGCCGAAGCGAAATAGCGGGTCTCCAACTTCATGACTACGATCCAGGCCGAAAGCTCCTGGCCGTTCTGGGTAAAGGCCGAAGCGAAAAAGAAATCCTGACAATCTCCCGTGGCATGATCCTTTCAATTAACGAGTGGATGGAAAAAAGAGGGCGCGAACCTGGCCCCTTGCTCAACAGGCTCACGGTGGCCGGGCACACTCGCAACAGTATGTCGCCCAACGGTGTTTACGAAATCATCAAAAAAATAGGTCGTGACATCGGCGTGAACGTCAGGCCGCATGGGTTTCGACATACCGCCATAACCGAGCTGTGTGAAGAGGCGTCAAAGAGAGGAAAGACTTTCAAAGACGTCCAG
>JAZDKD010000152.1:0-2110 GCA_043803345.1 Pseudomonadota bacterium | reverse complement strand
ATCCTATGCTGCTGAAATCCTTTGATGATGTATTTCAATTTCAGACGACACCTGAAGATCATCATGAGGCCGCCGCACCCTTTTCTGTATCCCAGGTGCTAAAAGGGGCCCCCTTTCACGGCAAAGAGGTCTTACTCAGGAAACAGAACAAAGAAGAGTCCTATTTTCTGCTCAGCGCCTCCCATTTGCTGAGCGAAGAGAATATTATTGGGTGCGTAGTGGTCCTGACGGATACGACAGGGTTAAAACAACTGGAAATGGAACTTGAAGCCGAAAGGGAACGATTGGCCGTCACCTTAGAACGCTATCGAGACCTCTTTAACAGCATGAGCGACCTTATTATGACCCACGATATGGAAGGCCACTTGCTTACCATTAACCCCGCCGTATGCAAGACCTTGGGCTACACGTCTGAAGAAATGATCGGCCGGCCCATCAGTGATTTCATTATTCCAAAATTTCGACGCCTCTTTCGAGACGAGTATTTAGAGCAAATCAGGCATCAAGGGCTCTCAGAGGGCGTGGTCCTATTTCAGGCAAAAGACGGAATCAAGCATTACGTTGAGTACCGCAATGTCCTTGTTAAAAAACAGGGGAGCGAGCCATACGTTAGCTGTTCCGGCCGCGATATTACCGAGCGCGTGTACGCCGAGCGCACCTTGCGGAAGAGTGAGGAGAAATTCCGGAAGATAAGCGCATCAGCTCAAGACGCTATTGTTATCATAGCACCTTCCTGAAAATAGCGTATACCAATACCCTTTCCGATACCCTTGTTCGCACCCGTTACGATTGCAACTTCGTATTTGAGTTTCATGGAACTTTTCCAAATATTGAGGCATTCTATTCCTAAGGCTTAATCAAATTTTCTACCAGCCAACTCGTAGCTTCTCTCGCTGCGATCTCGAGTTTGGACAGACTTGAGTACAGTGTCATGTGGGACGTTTCCGGAATTATAAACAGGCGCTTTTTGTAGGTCGCTACTTCATTGAACGCCTTGATTTCGAGCTCCCAGGTGGTAATATCGTCGCCCTCAGCGACGAGCATCAGCGTCGGGGTATTTAGAATCCTCGGTACGTACGGGAAGACACTGTAAGACAGCAGGAGTTCGGTGGACTCAATTGTGCTCCTATGCTCGTGGTTCGGAGCTTCTCTCCCCTTTATATCCATAAAGGTCTTGTATGTTTCAGGGAACGGCCAGGTGCAAAGAGTACTATCCGGATCAGGAGCTGACATGTCGATATATCCACGGTTGCTCTCGTCTAGGAACCGCTTCTTTCGGTCCTCCATAATGGCTTGCATAAGTCTTCGAAATCTTACTGAGCCATGTACCTGTTTCTGAGTTTGGAAACCGTCCACTACCGGGATAGTGGAAACGATGCACTTGACTCTCGGGTCTGTAGCACCCGTGATCAAGACGTGTCCTCCGCTGTAAGAAATTCCCCAAATCCCCACGCGCTGTGGATCTACTTCTGGGAGTGTTTGCACGAAGCTTATGGCATTCTTGTAATCCTCTATTTGATCCCAAGGGTCCAGATGTTGTCGAGGCTCACCTTCGCTAGCGCCAAAGCGGCGATAATCAAATATTAGTGCAGCAAGACCGGCTTTAACGAAAAATTCAGCATAGTGTGGCATCACTATTTCTTTCACATAACACCAACCGCCAGCCATCACCACCACTGGAAACGGCGCTTCGCCCTTCTCCGGAGCGTAAAACCATCCTCGACATTTCTCTCCTTTACTATTAAATTCCACATCTTTTCTCATTTTACTGCCTCCTTCTTAAGCTCTTGGGGTTTTTTACGAAGGGGGGCACATCTTGATTTATGAATAAAACAGCCAATCCACAATACAAGCTGTTACCCCCACTACTAGTGGCTGCTCACGGATAAGGTTTCTGTCTTCCGATTTCCCAATCCAGGGTTTCGCGCTCTCGGTCAAAAAAGAAATCATCCTTGGTCAAATTTCCCATTTTTTCTCCTGTGTTATGGTTTCGGCAACTCTTCACGGAGATTTGGAGTACTGGCACTCCCGCGAAAAGCCTGCCCATTGCCTGAACAGGGGAGGGAGTCCGGAAGTGGTTGATTTTCCTGGATTCCCACTTTCGCGGGAA
>JAZDKD010000151.1:0-4243 GCA_043803345.1 Pseudomonadota bacterium | reverse complement strand
GTTAAATTCATATATTGTGTCATTGGAATAATATGGCATATTTTAGTTGAATAACAAATAAACTGAAAATCCGGCCAAGAAATTTGGTCTAAATGAACCAATCAAAACCAGCCGGTTTTTGAGCGGCTCTTGAATGGTAGTTCATCATTCAAGAAATTGGCGCCAAGGTCTTTTTAATTCCCTTAGGCGCAACCTGGTGATTGGAGAAATCATGATTGAAAAGATAAAAGTCCGTTTTCTTCCCGACGATATAGTAGTGAGTTCTGAGTTGGGGCAATCTTTGCTTGATTTGGCTTTGGATACAGGTGTTTTTATTCCTGCCGCATGTGGCGGGACAGGAGCTTGCGGCCAATGCAAAGTCAAAATCGTCGCGGGCGAGGTCGATGCCGAATCAACCGAAAAAATTTCTAAGGGTGAAAGAGAACAAGGCTTTGTTTTGGCGTGCCAGACAAAAGTGAAATCTGATGTCACCATAGAAGTGCCTAAAGCGAAAGTTGGCAGAAAAGTTATTCCAAGGGACGAAGCTGAACGAATGCAATCCACCGCTAAACCCATGGAATCCCCTATTGTCCCTGAGCCTAACCCCATGACTATTGTGGCTTTAATGAATCCTCCGAGTCCGCGGCTTGATGATAACACAAGTGATTATGAACGAATAATGCGAACATTGAAGACCGATCACGGCCTGGCTCCAATCATGTCTTCACTTGAGGTAATCAAGGATATCCCGAACACGGTCCGTGAGCAGGACTGGAAGTTTGCCGCTACCTTGAAACCTGAGTCTTTACCTGAATGTAAACCTTTTTATCGTCTATTGAAGGTAACAGCCAGAGGTGAGGTTTCTACGCGGACAGCTCTAGCCGTTGATATTGGCACTACTTCTCTGTGGGCTGAGCTCGTCAACATAAATACCGGAGAAGTGATTGCGAGATCATCACGTTATAATCCACAGATCTCTATGGGTGACGACGTTATAAGCAGAATTGTTTTTGCTCTCAAGAAAGAGGGCTCGGAAAAATTACAGCAAAGCGTTGTGCAAGGGCTGAACGAGATAATTGATGATGTGCTTCGCAAAAGCGGAAAGGCTCGACAGTCAATCGATTACATGGTTGCGGCCGGCAATACCGTCATGACGCATCTTTTCATGGGCTTGTATCCTAAATTCCTGAGACAAACCCCCTATGTTCCAGTTGCCCAGAACATTGAGCCTGTGCCGGCCAGATCTCTGGGATTAGAATTGCCAAAAGAGTCGTTCGTCTGTGTTTTTCCTGGTGTGGCCTCTTACGTTGGTGGAGATATTGTCAGTGGAGTTCTTGCTAACGGCATGTGGTGTTCTGATGAAATGACTTTGTTCATAGATATTGGAACCAACGGAGAAATAGTCGCGGGAAACAGGGATCTTCTGATGACGGCTTCATGTTCCGCCGGTCCAGCCTTTGAGGGAGGGGGATTGCAACATGGAATGCGAGCGGCGCCAGGGGCGATAGAAGGCGTTCTTATTGATCCGGAAACATTTGAGCCGATGATAAAGACTATTGACTTGAAACCCGCAATTGGAATTTGCGGCTCAGGTATTATCAACATTATCTCACAGATGCTTCGAATTGGCCTACTCAATCAGAACGGCAAGTTTGCTCAAGATCTTGGAACGGATCGGGTAAGGAAGGGACCAAGCGGTTTTGAATATGTAATTTGCCGAGCGGCGGAAAGCGGTTTGAACGAAGATATAGTCCTTAGTGAAGTAGACCTTGACAATATTCTACGAGCCAAAGCGGCTATGTTTGCCGGATACACCTGTTTGCTGGAAAAAGTTGGATTAAGCGTAGAAGATCTTGAGAGAGTAATAATTGCTGGAGCGTTCGGAAGTTTTATCAACTTGGACCATGCCGTGACTATAGGGTTACTACCAGATGTCCCCAGAGAAAAATTCTCCTTCATTGGGAATTCATCGCTCAAGGGATCGCGTTTAGCCGTGCTGGACAGCAAATTACTTGAAAAGTCTCGAGAAATAGCCAGAGCCATGACTAATGTTGAGTTATCCGAGGATCCGGCTTACATGGATAACTTCATGGCGGCTCTGTTTTTGCCCCATACCCGAATGGAATTATTTCCTTCTGTAAAGGCGTTGTTTAGTGGGGTTCGCTAGGACATCGGAATTCTAGTGGCTCTTGGTAACACTTTTCTTGGTTTAATTTGAGAAATTTGTTATATTATAAAATCTGACAATATCTATCTTCCAAACAACTTGGACCTGTTGAAATTATATTTTAGGGAAATCGGAGCGTCTAATGTCTCGACGTTTTTTCCTGATTGCTAACTCCCTAATTTGTCTTAAAAAACTATATGGAGAGTGATATGAGCCTCAAGTACGTTTACTCCTTCAAAGAAGGGGATGGAAAGAACAAGAAATTGTTGGGAGGCAAGGGCGCAGGCCTTTGTGAGATGACGCAAATAGGATTAAACGTTCCTCCGGGGTTTGTAATAAGCACCGAGGCATGTCTCTCATATCTTGATTCCGGCAAATCTGAACTTCCAAATGGACTGATGGAAACAGTCAAGCAACACATGGCCGAGATGGAAGTTGCGACTGGAAAAGAATTCGGGGATCCGAAAAATCCACTACTTGTTTCAGTCAGGTCTGGTTCGGCCCTTTCAATGCCGGGAATGATGGACACGATTCTTAACCTTGGGCTGAACTCTTCAACTTTACACGGACTTATTGATCAGACTGGTAATGAACGGTTTGCATACGACGCATATAGAAGGTTTGTTCAGCTTTATGGAAAAATTGCCATGGGAGTGCCTGATCAGTATTTCGATCAAACCCTTGAGGCTGTGAAGGTACGAACCGGAGCCATATCCGACATAGATCTGACTACTGATGACCTTAAAGAGGTCAGTGAATTGTTTCTTAATGTTGTAGAGGAACAGACTTTCAGACCTTTCCCCGAGAATGTTTACGATCAGCTGCAGATTGCTATTAAAGCGGTTTTTGGGTCATGGATGGGAAAACGCGCTGTCGACTATCGTCGTGAATTTAATATCACTCCAGACAAGGCAAATGGCACAGCAGTGAGCGTCGTGGCTATGGTTTTTGGAAACATGGGTAGTGATAGTGGGACTGGTGTAGGTTTCACTCGTGATCCAGCCACAGGGGAAAACGTAATGTTCGGGGAGTATCTGGTAAATGCCCAAGGCGAAGATGTCGTTGCTGGTATCCGGACTCCTAAGCCTATCCAGGCCATGGCTCAAGAGATGCCAAACCTGTACACACAACTGGAAGACCTCAGAAACAAACTCGAAAGGCATTATAGAGAGGTTCAAGACTTTGAATTCACAATAGAACGCGGGATCCTTTACTGCTTACAGACGCGCAACGGAAAAATGAATGCTACAGCCATGGTCAAGACTTCTGTGGCAATGGTGGAGGAAGGACTTATAACCAAGGAACAAGCTTTGCTGAGGATTAATCCTGAGCATCTCGAACAACTACTTTATCCAGGATTGGACCCAAATTATGAAGCAGCTCCTCTGGCAACCGGGCTTCCAGCGTCGCCTGGCGCAGCATCGGGCAAATGCATTTTTGACGCTGACAGCGCTGAGGCATTGGGCAAGACCGGCGAAAAAGTGATACTGGTTCGGGAAGAAACCAAACCGGAAGACATTCACGGTTTCTTCGCGTCTCAGGGTATTTTGACCAGTCGAGGAGGTAAGACTTCTCACGCCGCGGTTGTCGCGAGAGGCATGGGAAAGCCATGCGTTGCGGGAGCCGAAGGTATAACCGTTCAAACTGAACATCGATTAGCGATAGTTGGCGACAAAGTTATTCACGAAGGTGACATTATTACGATAGACGGAGCGACAGGAAATGTCTATTTGGGAGAAATTCCGACGATTGAGCCTGAATTCAGTGAATATCTTCACACCCTTCTCGGCTGGGCGGACGAAAAGGCGCTATTAGGGGTAATGGCCAACGCTGACACCCCGGAAGACTCGGCCAAGGCACGTGACTATGGCGCGGTTGGAATAGGTCTTTGTAGAACTGAAAGGATGTTTAACGCTCCGGATAGACTACCGAAAGTTGTGGACATGATCCTTGCGGAGACTCCTGATGATCGGGAACTTGCGTTAAGTCGTTTGTTACCGATACAGAAATCCGATTTTTACGCCATATTTAAGGCAATGTCCCCTTACCCCGTAACAGTACGTTTGCTTGATCCGCCGATCCATGAATTCTTACCTA
>JAZDKD010000150.1:0-3970 GCA_043803345.1 Pseudomonadota bacterium | reverse complement strand
TCATTAATTTTTTTCATAAAATACTCCAAATTTATTTATAATTTCTGTTTTGTTCCGACCATGGGGTTGGGTTGTTGTTAAAAAAGCCCTACACAAAAAGAGTTTCTAACATCAATTTAATCATTAAAGTATCCTTTTGCGTTTTTTTGTAAAACACGGACCACCCAATTAAAACTTCTTAAGCTATACTGACTCTTACTGCGTTCATTTACGAGTTTCGTGACCACCTGACAAAAATGTGAGTCCTTATCTGACAGTCTGTATTTCTGCTTACTGCTTTGAGGTTTATCAGGGATAGTCATTTCAATTAAGCCGGCTTCTACGAAAGACGTCACGTTCCTTTCGGGTCGCTTGACCTATGTATCTAAAAGTCTTATGATTATCTGAAGCTCTAACGTTTTGGTTTTTGAACGCTAATGAGCTACGGAGATAGGGTGAAATGTATTTTAAGAAACCTGATTTAAGAATGGATTATGCCACAAACAAAAGTAATATTTTTTAGGGAATCTAGTGGCAGAGTTCCGATGATTGAATGGCTGAATTCCATTAAGAAGACCCCGAAAGCTAGGGTCAAGGTTATCAAGCTCATACAGCGCTTGAAAGAAGTTGGTAACGAACTCAGACGTCCGGAGTCGGATTATCTCCGGGAAGGTATCTACGAGCTCAGGATTAGACATGAAAGAATTAACTATCGTGTGCTATACTTCTTTTCAGGCCAGAATGTTGCTGTTCTTTCTGACGGACTTGTGAAAAAGGATGTTGTTCCAGAGAGTGATATCAAAAGGGCTATAGAACGCAAGCAACAGTTCATGCGAGCCCCTGAGTCTCATTCTTTTTTTGGGAGTGAGCGATATGTCTGAAGATAAAATTCAAAATGATGCTTTCGATTGGGCTTACGACCGGTATGTTAAAGGTGACGACAACTTGGTCGAATTGTTTGATGAATTGGATGCCAAGCTGGAAATAGCTCGTGAACTTTACGAGCTTAGAATTAGTAAGGGTTTGACTCGCCATGATGTAGCTGAGCTTGTCGGAGTTACGCCGTCCATCATTGAGGACATTGAAGAAGCTGATTATCAGGGTGATTTTCTAGCGATGGCCACCCGCGTGGCTGCGGCGCTTCGTCGAAGACTAGAAATCCGCCTTGTGGAATTGGATCAGACAGATATCCCTGGCTGCGCCGCTTTATAACCAGAGAAAATTGAACAATCAATTTGAAAGGCCTACTCTACAGTTTGGATTCAAGTAGTCTGGTAAAAAAGGTAACGTTTTTTGATATAATCCATTATTATAAAAAATAATAGATTACATAACTGCTTGAAGATATTGCGGGAAATGGATGTGATTAGTTAATATTTTGGGCCTGTCACGCCGGAGGTCGCGGGTTCGAGTCCCGTCGCTCCCGCCATAATTCCCCCTTAATTACAGTCTGTTACGATCAGGTCGGCGGCGGTCGATAAAAAATCGGTGACGGTTGCCCCCGCTTTGCCCCCGTTTTCTGAAATTGTCTAAAACCGTATCAGTAAACGCTTTGAATCTTTGAGCTGGTTATTGAACAATCGGCGGAGTTCTCTCAGCGTTTCTAAACCACAAATTTACCCCTGATTGGTTAGGCGTAGAGATGATTTCTTGACACTTCTTATTCCCAGGGATTGTAGAACCCGAACTCAATTTACTGATTCAGAATGAAGCACATGAAATATCTTAAAAACACATCCCATTACGGGTTATGAGTTCCTGGTTAGAATCAAAAACCACAGTGTTGACAATGTCTTTTCTCAGTTGGACTGGAACTATGTTATAGTAAGTTTTCTGAAGAATCAAAGAATTGCGCCTGCGATTCGTATTTGAATAACAACAGGATATAGAGAAAACACTGCTTTTGATTCCTAAGTTTTGACGCCGGGTTGACTCTCTAGATTTCATGTAACTGAGCTAACAATCATCTTGAATTAGAAATTTCGTTCAACTATCCAAAACCGCTCGACCGTCGATCATGACGGTTTTCAGATTGCCATTTTTTTTTAACGTCGGCCCAACCATTCAATCATCTTTTGGAGACCTCAAACAATGAGTTCCTCTGCAGAGAGCATCAAATCCAGGATTCTCATACCAATTATCATATCGATTTTGGTGATGCTTACGGCTTTTCTGACGGGTCTATATTGGCTCCGGGCTCACGAAGTGGAATATCAGACTTTAGAGAAGATGAAGTCAGTCCGCATACTGTTTGTGGAACGCATCAAGAATGACTCTCAACTCCTCGGCGCCATGCTTGATCTCCTGGAGAAAGACCCAGAAATCATCAGAAATTGGAAGGATAGGGACAAATCAGCCCTTTTTCAGTATACAAGCCCTATCTTTGAAGCCTTTCGTTCGAGATACCGGGTTACTCATTTCCTTTTTATCGATCCTGATGAAAACAGATCCTTCCTGAGAGTCCACAAACCAGAAAGCTCAGGGGACTGGATTTGAACGTTCAACCTTCAAGAAGGCCAAAGAATCAGGGGAGACATGCGCTGGAATTGAATTGAGCCCTTATGGAACATTCGTCTTGAGGGTTGTCAGGCCATGGCGTGTTGATGTTCAAGTTGTTGGATATATTGAGTTGGGTGAAGAAATTGAACATTTCACAACCGAGATCGCAAAAACCCTTGACGTTGACCTTATTTTCGCCATCTCCAAGTCATTTTTAGAACGCGACACCTGGGAACAGGGTCTCGAGATGATGGGGCGTAAGGCCGATTGGGATATGGCGTCTGATTACGTGGCGATCGACTTTACGGGCTCAAAGACTTCTCCAGACCTCATGGGATACCTACTGAACCGGAATCAAACGGATAAACAGGATCAATTTACAGCGGAATTCCAGGCTGTAACTTACCGTGTTGCTTTCCTCACTCTTTACGATGTTAAAGATGTGGGGGTGGGCAGAATTATCATACTGAAGGACATGAGCGTCGCCAGTAAAAACCTGAGACACCTGGTTAAGGCGGTGGTCGGTCTGGGATTAATCATCGGGCTTGCGTTGATGGGGTTCTTCTACATTTATGTTGGAACCATCGAAAACCGTCTTAAAACAGAAAGGCAGAAACTGGATCGAGAAATTGAAGAGAAGACGCGCTACCAGAAATCGGTTCAGGACAACCTAGAGTTTCTTTCGACACTCATAGATGAAATTCCCAGTCCCATATTCTATAAGGACCATGAAGGAATCTACAAGGGATGCAACAATGCGTTTGCCAGGCAAATAATGGGCTTGCCGAGGGACGAAATCATTGGTCGAAAGGTCTATGACATTCCGAACAAAATTCCCTTTGATTTGGCGAAAATATATCATGAAAAAGACATGGAACTCCTAAAGCAGGGAGGAGTTCAAACCTACGAATCAGAAGTTAAGACTTCTGACGGGGTTAAAAGATATTTCATGTTCAACAAGGCAGTTTTTAATAATGCTTCCGGCAATCCGTCAGGAATTGTAGGAGTAATGTTGGATCTGACTCCTCACAGGGAAGCTGAAATGGCGCTTATCAGATCCAGAGAACAAACAGAAGCAATCAACGAAAAACTCAAAGAGACTGTAGAAGTAGCGACTAGACTAGCAACGGAAGCTCAAAGGGCCAACATGGCAAAAAGCGAATTTCTTGCGAATATGAGTCACGAGATCCGTACCCCAATGAACGGGATTATTGGAATGACTGAGATTGCGTTGAATACCGAATTGAGCCCGGAGCAAATGGAATATCTCGTCTTAGTGAAAATGTCAGCCGACTCTCTACTTTCCATAATTAATGACATCCTGGATTTCTCAAAAATGGAAGCCGAGAAACTGGAACTTCTGAAAATTGATTTTGAACTACGCGAACTGGTTGCTGATAGCATCGGCACTGTGGCTATACAAGCGCATGCAAAGGGCTTGGAACTGGCATATTATGTGCCATCCGAGATACCGGAAACTCTGTGCGGGGAT
>JAZDKD010000149.1:0-2504 GCA_043803345.1 Pseudomonadota bacterium | reverse complement strand
CTTGCATCAAAATTTCTTTGAGATCCGGCCCGAGCTTGTCAAACATGTCTTTCCGCATTCCAATAACTTGGTGTACCCCCATCGCCTTAACTTCGGTAATATACTTTATGCTTTCATGGAACTTTCCAAAATACGTCCACAGGTACTGATTGTGCGTGCCATCAACCACCCCTTGTTTCAGAGCTGAATAAAGTTCACCCCAGGAAATAGGGGTCGGCAGGATTCCTAGGCTTTCCAAAAATGCCAATTCGATCATTGAGTCGGTCACTCTCAATTTCAACCCTTTGCAGTCATCTGGCATTCGAATTTCTCTTTTGGTGTTAGAAATCGTTCTGAAGAATGAGACAATTGGGACAAATAACACTTTGACGTTCAGTTTTTCCTCAACTCTCTGTTTCGCTGCTTGACCGATTGGACTCCTGAGGACCTTCATTGCATGCTCCTGAGATTCAAACATATAGGGCAACGAACTAAAGAGAAAGGCCGTGTCGAAAGCTGCAAAATTGTCATTTGAAATGGCGAATATTTCCGCATTCCCAGCGAGGACAGCCTTAAGGGCCGCCCCTTCCCCTCCAAGGGCACCTCCTTGGTAAACCTCAATAGCTAATCGGCCCTTTGCCCGCTTGTTTACAGCATCAGCAAAGCTCTCATAGACATATACAGCGGGATTGGGTTTACTATACCCGAATGCGAATTTTAGTATCATGGGTTTGTCTTGAGCATTTGTTATCGATGTTGACCAACAAAGAACAACACAAAGCATGACACCAATGATCCCCGATCTTACTATTTTACTCGCCCTCATACCTGTTTCCTCCCTTCTCCGATAGATTTCTGTTCCCCCATCTCGGGCCCCTCTTTTTGTTCCAAGCCCTAGTCATTCTAGTTTTCCCACTACCCCAAGCTTGATCGCCACTATTGAGCCAATCACGCATCAAAACCGAATCCTTGTGGGCTTCAAATGAAGCGAAAAATCTTGAATTGCGTCAGACCTCCTACCTATTCAAAGTTCCATACTCATCCGCTTAATGTGATTCCCATTACACGGTCTATTTTTGCGAATCGCTGTTAGTCCTGTTGAAAAATTTCTCGTTCATCTGCGGTGGAGAAAATGGGCTATTTCCCTCCAGCATGCGACCGATAGCTATGAGATAGTGGCCGTCTGATTTCCACCCTTATCCTGGAACTCGAAACCCATGAATCTCTCACTCGCTGACGACGCAGTCTAGAACACTCTCGCCTGAAGCGGCGCATTATTCCTACTTGCTGGCATCCGTGAAAACAGCGATCCTGATCTTTGCTTCACATTTGGAGGCACGCGACAAAAGCGCTGTAAAGTGTGAGTTCCATCGCCCGCTGTCCGTCCAGAACGGATGTCTGAGCAAGTTCAATTAAGAATCTACTCAATGCTCGGTGGCAGCGATGTGAACCGCGTCCACCCCAGACCTTGATCTAAACCCCTGATTATTGACTTGCCAAGATACTGGTCGCATGCCACAAGCCTGCAAAAGAAGACTATAGCAGTTGAATCGAGCGCATTCTCTTTCACGTTTAATCAAACTGAAAAATCAATTAATCTAACAAGTTAATGCTCATTAGGGAGTTGCTAAATCGTTGTACTGTGCTTGGGTACGCTGATCCTGCATTTGGCATTGGGTTAGACTGAGAGTTGTAAATTCTGAATCTGAATCGCAATGAGTCCACTCCGCTGACTTATCCTGCGCAAATTCAGCAACGCTCTCAAAGCTCTAAACGCTGCTCTTGCGCCAGAGCCGAATGGCTAAACCATCTTCACTCAGTTTCCCTGGAGAATAATGTCTTGAAGGTCACACCATATTAAGTTCAATAAATTACACTCCCTTGGAAACCCGAATCTTCAGCGACGTAGGTTAGGTTTCAAGATATCGGAAAGAATTTTGTGGAACTCGTTGACATTCTTACCTGTGCTAATGGCATGAGATGATATCTGCTATTGGGACTTGAGTAATTGACCACAGCGTCGAATTCTATCTCTGATTCCTTGCGCAGCACAAATTGCCGCCATGCATAAAAGATGATTCTGAAGTGACGGGCAGAGCGTTGTCTGTTCAACTAAGTGCTATAACTCCGGGTTTTGAGCCTTCAAAATGCCTTTTCCTGCAAGCTTTCCACCTCAAGTCATCTCACCGAGCTGCGTTGTGAAGAGGTAGCGCTCTCCAATCCAGTTAAAACGCCCTTTTTGAAATTCGCTCTTTTTGCTTGACATTCTTCCAGGAACGACCTGAATAGTTAATCAAATATAAAATTAACATTTTCATGTCAAGTTATTTCTTTCGGTATTTGCGCCCAATGCGGCAATCGGAAGTCTTTATTGGTTTGAAGGATGTTTGAGTTTAATGCTAGCCCTGCACGTGCCCCACGAAATTGTTTATTGCAATGGAATCGATCGATTTCTCAGTGCACAGCATAAATCCTAGTCCGATGTCATGGAATCGCCTGAGCCCACGCAGCAGTGTCTGTGGCAC
>JAZDKD010000148.1:0-4680 GCA_043803345.1 Pseudomonadota bacterium | reverse complement strand
ACAATTCTTGTCATTGATGACACCGACGCCCTTGTAACTCTGTTTCACGATCTGCTCACCGGACATGGCCAAACTGTACTAAAAGCATATTCCGGTAGTCAGGGTATTGATCTCTATAGACAACACCACGTGGATCTGGTGCTTTGTGACTTGGGGATGCCGGGGATGAGCGGTTGGGATGTGGGCTGGATGGTCCGATCTATATGCAGGGATAAAGGGATTCCGAAAACTCCCTTTGTCTTGTTAACGGGGTGGGCAGGACAGTCCCTTGACAGGGAACTGATAGAACAATCCGGTATCGACGGGGTACTGGAAAAACCTGTTGATGTTCCAAGGTTGTTTGAAATGATTAGGAGAGTAGTCAGAGATAAAAACTGATTAAGAAATGTTTTTGGTACCGCCGTCACTGTGAATAAACCGAATCATCCGTGCAGAGATTTTCTTCTTAGCGTTTCGTAGGCTTTTTGGGTTTCTTCCTGAGTCATGAACCTCTCTGGTAAATTGGGTGTCGGTCTACCCAGTGTCTTGAATTTCGAGAGCCCCATAGGGTTGTAGGAGAGAGGTAACACTCTTTTTGCTCCGGATGATCGCAAGAAATCAGCGACTTCCCGAAGATTTTTCTCGGTCACCGTGATACCAGGCGCCAAAGGAATACGAGGAAGAACATCAACAGTGTTTTCCTTTAGCAAAGAGCGGAAATTACTTAGGATGATTCCGTTAGGTTTTCCACAATACTTGAGATGAGCCACATTATCGATAAGCTTTATGTCGTAGTAAATAAGGTCTAGATATGGATAGATCTTGCGCCGAAAGACGTCATAGTCAAAAAATCCGCATGTCTCTAGAATTATGTTGATTCCGTTCGCTTTGAGGTTCTTGAGAAGAAGTTCAAGATAGTCAGGAAAAAGAGTGGGTTCTCCCCCGGAAAGGGTTACCCCGCCTCCAGAGTGTTGATAGTACTCTAAATCTCGGAGCAGTATCTCCGTGAGGAATTGCACCGAATAACGCTTACCAATGAGTTTAAGCGCCTCCGTTGGACAGACATCCGCGCACTTTCCGCAGCAGTCGCATTGATCTCTGAGAACACGGTCGCTAAATAACTCGTGCAAGGCTTCTTGATGACACACCGCCACGCAGGCCCCGCAGTTGATGCACAGATTGCTTGAAAATGCGATTTCCGGCCCTATTTGTTGGGCTTCAGGGTTGTGACAGAATACGCACCTCATAGGGCAACCCTTGAGAAAGACGACGCTGCGTATCCCGGGGCCATCCTCGAAACTATAGCGCTTGATATCAACTATTAGGGGCAGTTGTTTCACGTCTGAAATGGAAACATCACACGGAGGCTGAAATCATCAGGAAAGACCCAGTCTCTTTATTAAATCCTTGGCCATGAAACCGAATTTGTGGAGGTGGTTAACATTTCCATATACCTCCACGTCATTAGCCAGTATTGAATCTACGATATCATCACCCCCCGAGAGCATGAATCTCCAGAACGCCTTAACATCCCTGAAACTTACCTTAAGATCCCATTGTTCAGTTCCATCCTTGGAAACCAGCATTTTGCCATCCAGAAAGCGGGCTGTGGCCTCCATAGCCTTGTCTTCATCGCAGAACACGTAAACTGCTCTGAACGGCTGCTCGATGTTCCTGTTATAGCCATCCAAACCTAACATGTTTCCGATGCCGGACTCTGAAATTCTAAAAGCCAAACTCATTCCATTAAGAAGTGTCTCGAGGGCCCAGTCCGAAATATCGCCGCTCAATTCCTCCACCGTGGATTGAAATTCATCTATAATGGACATTTCTCTCCTTCTTTAGGGGTTTTCTCATGATTCGAACAAGGATATTTCACCGCAAGGTTGCGCATTACCGGTTGAAAGCAGATACTCTGTGCGTTTTATGATCTCGCTTTGCATCTGGGGATTAAGATCTCTAAAGTAAGCGGTATAGCCTGAAACTCTGACAAGAAGGTCAGGGAATTGATCGGGTCGCTTCTGGGCCTCTTTTAATGTCTCCTGGGACACTATGTTAAACTGAATTTCGAAGCCTCCATCACGACCGCCAAAATCATTACTGAAAAAAGCCTTCACAGTAGCCGCAAAGTTATCCCTCATAACTTGCTTATCGGTTTCCGGAGTATATTTGATATTTAACGCCACTCCGCTTGAAAGAGTGTTAGCCGGAAGTTGCGCGACTGAACCAAGGGCCTTGGTTAAATAGGGCGTAACATTGGAAACTGGAGTAATGCCACTTGCGAAGCTCTCGTGAGCCTTGCGGCCGTTGGGAAGACTCTGCGTAAGTTTGCCAAAGGCTGCGTGGATAGTCATGGTCCAGTACCCGACACGATAAGGAGCGCCTCGGTAATTCAATTTGTTTCCGAACTGTTCATCCAGCATCGTCACAACATCCCGCGCAATTTGATCCGCGTCCGGATGCTCATTGCCGAATTTGGGAGTTTTATTCTCATTCTTGAGTAGTTTTCCGACGGCTCCATGGCTGTTTCCGGTAAAATTCTTGCTGAGGGCCGCAAGCAGTCTGGGGAAGCTGATTTTGTTGTTGTCATCAACTTCAAATACCCACTTCCGGATGGCGGCAAGTGAATCCACTACGTCGGCGAAAGCGACGATTGCCGCTCCTGAACTGTTAATGGCGGCGCCACCCTGGATCAGGTCCATGCCTTTGTCCATCGGACCTTCAAAGAAGGCTGACAGGATTGGAGTAGGATAAAAATCCTGATGGGTCTTGCCGAACTGATTGTTTAGTTCAACCGCCCGGTTTATTAGACACTCAGTTTGACGCTTGAAGGCATCCCAGAACTGTTCATAATTCTTAAAGCCAGCGAGATTATCCGACTTGACGCCGATTTGCTTGTTACCGGTATGCCTGTGTTTTCCCTGGAACAGAGCCATTTCAAGAGCTGACGCAAGATTAAGGATGATCGCGGCATTGTGACCGTAGGTCCTTCCAGCGCTCACGGGTTCCACGCAACCGACGATGCCGTAATCCCAGGCCTGTTGCAGCGAATGTCCTTTGGAACGAAGCGCTTTGAAAACAGCCCTATCATTATGAATCGCTGGAGTGGCCCCTGTATTGATATTGACCTCGGTGATCCTTTGCAGGTATTCGTCAGAATTCTTTTCGGAGTGATACCTCGCATTTAGATTGGGATCCCTCAACCTCATCAGTTCGGTTGCCTTGAGCATGATGTATGTTAAGTCATTTACTGCGTCATCACCGTTTTTATCCACCCCACCAATGGTAATGGCCTGATTAGAGCCTGTTCCACCAAAGAGCTGTTCCCCTGTTTCCGGCATCATTGGTACATGATCCCCAATTTTAAGCCACAGGTAGCAAATTAATTCTGTCGCTCTTCTAACCGTTAACTCTCCAGAATTTATATCTCCAACGTAATAAGGATAAAGGACCTGATCCAAACGCCCCAGGCTCATCCCAACATTGGGGTTTTCAAGATGAATAGCGGTCCAGCATATCCACACGGTGGTCAAAGCCTCTCTAAAGGTTCGAGCCGGGTTTTCCGGCACGTTTTTATAGATCTCGGCTATCTCTTTTAGACGAAGCCTTTCGCTTGGATCGATATCGGACTTTTTGGCGTCCTCCCCGGCTTTTTTTGCAAGATTCCTCGAGAAGGAGATGATACCTTTCAGCGTTTCTTTTACAGCCTGGTAAAATAGCTTCTTGCCAGAATCCGAAGTTTGGTCTTCTTTTCGTGTAGCCTCTTCAATCATCGAGCCTAACCCGGAGTTAAGAACTTTTGAGAAATCGGGTATTGCGTGCGATATGCACAGAACTTTGCTTGTAAGGAAAAAGACCGCATTCTGAAGAAGCGTCATGTTGTCAGGCACATCAGATGTAATCGAGTGGAACTGGTCTGAATAGTCGCGATACCTGGTGATTTCCCACACGGATTTTTTTAGCCAATGGGGAAAGATGTCAAGATTCAGAGACTCAACATCATTCTTGTTAATGAAAAAAGGGTTCCGAGAGCGTTTCGAAACGGTGTTCAGTTCAGACCACATGGCCAGGGCCAGCAGTTCAGGATGGAGCAGGACTCCCTTGAATTTGCTTGTGGTGGATCCAGCGAATGGAGATTTGTCATCAACGGGAAACTCCAGCATATCATTATCGCGCGCTAATTTATGCGAAACAATAGGCTCTCGTTTTTCAAGAACTTTCCGGTATACCTGGGCCTTGTCAAGTATCGAGATCCTCGACTGATCAAGCAGACCCTTTTCCAGATGATAATTGGTAACAAAACGAGGTCGTTCAATACAAATCTCCGGAACCGCCCGGAAATATGCTTCTCGGAGTTTTTTCAGATCATCGAATTGGTCGAGGGAGATTCCTCGTAGGGAAACATCACCGAGGGTTACTCGCTTCATGAGCGTTATCCTCCTGATCCAAAGAAGAAGAGTTTTATTTCCTGGAACTCATGGGGCCTGCTGGTAGTTTAGCGCGCCGGTCAAATAGTAATAGACAGGACCTCATGTGACAACACTGAATCACAATACGTTTTACCAAAGCCTCAACACCTTCTTGTCTCCTCTCATTTCGGCTCTGACTTTTTCTATGTGACGAAGGGCGGCAAACTCCCGTTCTACTACCCTGGGGTCTTCTCCAACCTCTTCTACAAGAACAGGGAATTCCACGCCCCCC
>JAZDKD010000147.1:0-3758 GCA_043803345.1 Pseudomonadota bacterium | reverse complement strand
GTCAGTGCGATTACATAAACTCATGATTTTTCTGGTCGTGGCCGCAACATTTTCGGCAACAGTTTGAAAAAGCGGGCTCTCCCGAAACACTTTAAAATCCTGTGGTTTTTGATCAGCCGGAACAATATTGTACGCGTAACTTGCGCAGGCATTGATGAACTCGGAAAGGATCAGCACATCGATGAAAACAGAGGCTTTAGCTGTAAGAATGTTCTTCAGCCCGAGTGAATATCGTTTCACTCTGGGGTCTGTCCGACTATACTGGGGACCAAAAATAAAGAGCCAGACATTGGCGCCGAACAGCAGCGACTCCTTTTCCGAATAGTTGTAATGGTCAACTGGGAAGATGGCGCTACCCATTGACGCCTCCCAGGAGTTCCTCAGTGGCTTTCATATGGAGTTCCGGGTTTTTAAAATACTCCTTCGCTGTCTCAACAACCCTCTTCAGCAGAACAAGGTCATCGGGTGCCATATCTTTGACGGAAAGTTTCGTTCGGATTTCTTCTTCTGAAAACTCTCCGTAAAGCTGGCCTATGGCGGCGTTCAGGAATGCTGGCGTCAGTCTCGTGATGTTCACAAAAGACAGCGCCAAGCTTCGCCTTTGCCGAATGGCCTTTCGGATTCGTTCGTAAACCTTTTTACCATCGTCTGAGGCCACGCAAAGTGGGCTACCGAGTGCGCCTGCAAGCGCATTCAATCAGAGAGGTGAAAGTCCTCTCCAGGTATACGCTACAGCCTGTAGCCGACGGTAACTGCGTCGCTGTGAAGCGGGGTGGAGAGCAACAGGAGGCGAACGACCAGTCCGTAGGATAACTGAACCCGTTTCGGCCGGGCGATTCCGGCGAGCCTGCTAGGTAGTGGTGAAGCCTAGACCCATGTGGACTTAAGCCGTTCCTGCCGATCGGAAACACACCTATCTGCCGATGGTAAACCGAAAGAGATTGATGAGGCGTTAGAACACACGTGTTTCAGGATCGTTCAGGCTATCCTATCCTCTGACCTGTCCTGAACGTCCTGAATTGAATTGAGCTTGACGAACCAGGCCAAGCGAGCTAGCTTAGTATCGCAGAATCTCCAATTGTTCCAATGAAATAACCGTCCCTAGAAGGTTTCTGATGAAAAGGTGTTTCCTGACCCCTAAGGATATTCCGCCCGAGCTCTGGCGGGACGGCACTATGTATATGCCTATGGACCTGGTTCGTGTATATGAAAAGCTGCTGTTGTCCAATGGCATCATGGATCTTGCGAGGTCTCAGGAAAGAAAGAAATCAGTCATTGGAGGTGAATCCCGGGAGGACAGTCTAGACCATTTTGCGCGCAGATATGGAGTATCTGTTTGCAGAGTAGAGTGTGTGACCCTAGATCCCGGAGAAGTCTTCGGGTTAATTTCCTCAAGTTTGCAGCTGGTATTCTCAGACGGATTAATTACAATTTTAGATGTTCCTTGCGGTACGGGCGCTGCCAGTGTTTCCCTCCTGAGTACCATAGCGGTGCTCAGAAAGAATAGATTATTCCCTCAACTGCCTTTGACAGTTATGATCACAGCTGGGGACATCTCTGAGACAGCTTTAGCTGTTTATGAAGAAATAATAAATAAAATGAGAATTTCGCTGCGTGAAGTCGGTATTGATGTCAGTTTCCGCGGTCAAAAGTGGGATGCGACGGAATCAGAGCAGACCTCAGGATTGGTAGACGAATGGTTTAAAAATAGTGAAGGGGCAGAAGAATACTGGTGCATAATAGCAGATTTTAGTGGAACAGGAAAGAATTTGTTTGTCCAACGCTCCTTTCAGCATCTGCACGAACGATTGCAATCCAAGAAGTCCTCCGTTTTGTGGGTTGAGCCAGCCGAATCAAAAGACGCCAAAAAAATTTTTAAAAAAGTGCATGGTGTTCTGGAGTCTCTTCGCAAATTCCCTTATCGCTCAAAGACACCTCATGAATATAAATGTTGCTGGTTTCACCCATTTCAAAGACAGAAGTGGCCATGCAGGGTCTTGGTCCAAAAATTCGAGAAACAAGAATGACCAAAGGAATAGATCCGGACACCATCGCAGTCCGAGCATTGAATTACTGGCGTCCCATGTTTTTGCCTTCCTATCTTGGGATGCGCCATTTCTTGGACCAAATGGGAAGAGGTGGACCACGGGAGTTTTTACTTGCCTTTTTGCATCATAAGTTGCCACTCCGCAAACAAGCTCGCTACATGCCGTTCACTCTTTTCAAATCAATAAATGATTTAGGTGACATAGAATACCGGAAATGCTTTGCCGCTAGTCCGACCTCTGCTTTCGCCGAATCACTAGCTCTCTATTATTTGTCATCCGTAAAAACCCTCGAAAACAAGAAGAACGTGTACAGCTACCTGTGGCCCAAATCTGAAGCGTCCGGTAGCAGTTTTCGCTACTTCATGGAGGGATTTCAGGCCAGGGAGTATGAAGTTACGAACATACTGCGAAACAATCCGCAAAATGTTCTTCTGGTTTATGACGTTAAGAAATTCTATCCGAGCGTAAAAACAGACTCAGTCCGAAACAGATTACATGCGCATTTGTCGGATATTGACGAAAACAAACGGCGATTTGTGCTCTCTGTTGCTGAGCAGCTTCTTGTGACAGCACAACAAGGAATTCCAGTTGGACCGTCAGTCAGCTGTGTCCTCGGTAATCTGGCCATGGAGCAAGTTGATGACAAGCTGATAAATGCTTTCGGCAATGGGTATTTAAGGTACGTGGACGACATTTACCTCATTTGCACTAAGGATCGAGTCACTGAGGCTAATGAACTGGTTGGCGCAGCCATAAGAAACGAAGGTCTTAACGTTCAAGAAGCAAAGAATGATGAGCTGACCAGCAATGACTGGCTCGTAAGTTGCCCCTCTATACATGAGAGACGCTTGGCGATTAGATTTCAATTGCATATGGAGAGAATCAGGGTTTTTCTCCTGCAAAAAGAGACCAGGCTTGAATCATTGAAACGTAGCTACAGAGGCGAGGGATTCTCTCTGCCCTTGCAGAGGCTTGCAGCCACGGCATCCTATACTAGATGGATCAAGTATATTTTGAATCGCCGAACACAAAGCTGGAAATACCTCTTCGATTCAGAAAAGAAACTTCTGAAATCAGCTCATGAACTTCGTGAAGACTTTCTTCATGCTGCTCAACAGGTTGCAGGCTGGTGCCCGATACCCCGTCAGGGCATGATGCGCAGACGATGGGTGACGAGGCTTAGATTTACGCTAAACAGGCTATTGTACTTGTGTCCTAGGGAACTGTACCCCCAATTGCTTGAGCTAATGCCTTCAATCAATGAGTTCTATGTGCACAGACAATTACTGAAAGCGCTGATCAAGAATGATTTGGACGAAATCATTCAGTTGCCCGGACCGGCGGTTTCGACCTTTGCTTCAATTTGGCGGGAAGGAGGTGATTCTCCTCCACTGTACACGAAAGCCCTCTTAGACGCAGAAGGGTGCTTCGAGAGTATTTGCACTCTTGTGTCCCACGGCGCAATTGCACCCCCGGAAAACTGGGTCGAAAAACTAACTCTAGAAAGGGCGGAACTCATCAATTTTTGCCGAGGCTATTGCCCAGAGAAGAAGCGAATCCTGGGTGATCGTTCTTTTGTGGACGAAATACGAAGCTTGCAACTGGGCTCTGAGGCCGAAGCAAACGCCAATTTCTTAGATTGGCGGTATAGTGATGGGGAAATCTCTCACATAGATGGACTGCGTTTGTCAGCTTACGGATCAATTTAAT
>JAZDKD010000146.1:0-4534 GCA_043803345.1 Pseudomonadota bacterium | reverse complement strand
GATTTCAATTATGATTGGGAGTATTGGGTGGACGCTGAAGGCAACTTCTTATACGTCTCACCTTCCTGTGAACGTATAACGGGTTATTCGGCGGAAGAATTTATTTCCGACCCAGACTTAATCAACCGAATCACTCATCCTGATGACCGCAATGGAATGGCGGGCCACTATAATAAAGTCAGGCAAGTAGTCCCTCAGCCTGTGGACGCAATGGATTTCCGAATCATCCGTCGTGATGGCGCAATACGATGGATTGCTCATGTCTGCCAGCCGGTTTATGGTCAAGAAGGACACCCATCAGGCAGGAGAGGCAGCAACAGGGACATCACTGAGCGCAAACAGATAGCGGAGCAAATCAAGCTAAATGAGTCCCGACTGCAGAGTCTGTATGACATTTCTCAGTTCAGGGCTAAGAACGTCCAGGAATTGTTGGATTTCACCCTTGAGCAAGCCATTAATTTAACAGGAAGCGCAGTTGGATACATATATCATTACGATGATGATAACCGGCGTTTCATCCTTAATTCGTGGTCAAAAGAGGTCATGAAACAGTGTGAAGTCACCAAAGCGCAGAATGTCTACGAACTTGATAAAACTGGAATATGGGGCGAGGCTGTCCGACAGAAAAAACCCATCGTAGTAAATGACTTCAAGTCCTCTAATCCGCTCAAGAAGGGATATCCGCCGGGACACGTCGAACTTCTTAAATTCATGACTGTGCCGATTTCTCAGGAAGACAAGGTCGTGGCTGTTGTCGGGGTGGCAAATAAGAAATCGGATTATGATGATTCGGATATCAGGCAACTGTCTCTACTTATGGATTCAGTCTGGCGAATGATCGAGATCCTGCGGGTCACTGAGCGCGAACAACGACTAATCGCCGCTGTTAAACATGCTGCAGAAGGTATCATCATAACTGACGCTACAGGAACGATTGAATACGTTAACCCAGCCGAGGAGACTATTACCGGTTATAGTCATGATGAACTTATAGGTCAAAAACCCAGTATTTTTAACAGTGATAAACAGGATAATAATTTTTATAAGAATCTTTGGGGGACCATTAACGCCGGCAAGGTATGGTCAGGCAGGTTTGTCAACAAAAAGAAAGACGGGACTGAATACCCTGAAGACGCCACCATCTCTCCGGTTTACGATAAGTCAGGGAATTTGACCAACTTCGTGGCGGTAAAACATGATGTAACCAAACAAATAGAGCTTCAAAATCAATTCTTCCAAGCCCAAAAGATGGAGGCGGTCGGGACCTTGGCAGCGGGCGTTGCCCACGATTTCAACAACCTTCTCCAGTCGGTATTGGGATATGCTGAGTTCATGCTCCAACGCAAAAAAGAAGGGGATACTGACTACAACAACCTACAGAAAATATATCAGGCTGGAATGCGTGGGGCCGATCTGGTCACGAGTTTGATGACTCTCAGCCGAAAGGTTGAAACAAAACATGTTCCTGTCAACTTGAACCGGGAAATAACCCAGGTGCAGGAACTCCTTTCTCGAACGATCCCCAAGACCATAAAAATCGAATTACACCTTAACGGTGACCTGGAATCAATCCAAGCGGATCCGGCGCAGATAGGTCAGGTTCTCATGAATCTTGGGGTGAACGCAAGAGACGCGATGCCGGATGGCGGGACTTTGACCATTGAGACCGCAAATGTTCAATTGGACAAGGAATATTCCAGGGCGCACATTGAAGCCAAACCTGGGAATTATGTCTTGATGACTGTTTCGGATACCGGTCAAGGGATGGACAAGAGAACACGGTCTCACGTATTTGAGCCGTTCTTTACTACGAAGGATAGGGGTAAAGGCACAGGACTAGGACTTGCGACAGTCTATGGCATCGTCAAACAACATGGCGGTCACATCACTTGTTACAGCGAGCCTGGTCATGGGACCACATTCAAGATTTACCTGCCAGCAACTCAGACAAAAAAGGAATTAGAAACTCCGACAATTGAGATGGCTATTTCAGGTGGAACTGAGACGATTCTCCTGGTCGAAGATGAGGAGGATATCAGGGATCTAGGGGCTACACTTCTCAACGAATTTGGTTATAAGGTCATCACGGCAGTTAATGGACAAGAGGCCGTAGAGATATACCAACGGGAGGGCTACGGGATTTCACTGGTCATTCTGGATCTCATCATGCCGGTAATGGATGGCAGGCGATGTCTGGAGGAAATCTTGCGGATCAACCCCAAGGCAAGGGTTGTCATAGCCAGCGGATACTCCGAGAGTGGTCCAGCTAATGGCGTCATGGATTCCGGCGCAAAGGGGTTCGTCCAGAAACCGTATAACATGAGTCAACTTTTGACTACGATTCGTGAGATACTGGACGAGGATATGCCTGGACCTGTTAATACCGGAGATAGGTTGGAAACAGGGTCTTGAACCTTACGGCGCTTGGACTCGAATGTCAAATTACTTGTTTTAACCGGATTTACTAAACAGGGAATTACTCAGAAATTGAAAGAGGCAGGAGCGAAAGATTTCATATTAAAGCCGTTTGATACACCGCAACTCCTTGAGAAGATCCGGAAGATTATTGATGAGGGATGACAGGATGGGGAATGTCATTTCTGGGTAAGAATACGGAATAGTTATTGGCTATCGTGACAAACATTAATAATGCGCAAGTCTTTGAGGCTAGAGACGGCGTCTCCAGTGCATGGAGCGCCATTCTCGGCATCGCTGTGTTCGCCTGTCTTTATGTCAGCAGCCTCTACAGCTACCTACTATTCCACGGAATAGCCGAGATTTTCAGCATTTCGGTTTGCGCCTGCATTCTTATAATAACATTGAATTCGCGTCACTTCATACAAAACGGTTATTTACTGTTCATTGGAGTGGCTTATTTTTTTGTGGCTGTTATAGATGGTGTCCACACATTGGCCTACAAGGGCATGGGTGTTTTTCCCGGGTACGACGCTAATCTGCCCACGCAACTCTGGATAGCCGCCAGATATCTTCAGAGCATATCATTACTGGTGGCCCCGGCCTTTTTCAGGAAGAAGCCCAACCTGACATTGTTGTTTGTGTTTTATACTGCTGTCAGCGCAACGCTGTTAATCGCCATTTTTTCAAGGAATCTATTTCCGGATTGTTTTATGGAGGGTGTCGGTCTTACATCGTTCAAAATCATCAGTGAATATATAATCAGTATCATTCTGCTAGTTTCATTGCTGTTATTAGCTTTAGACAGGCGTCAATTTGAGTCTGGTGTTTTCAGACTTCTTGCCGCCTCTATTATTATTACAATACTTTCGGAATTGGCTTTCACATCTTATGTCAGCGTTTACGGCTTTTTCAACCTGCTCGGGCATTTTCTTAAAATACTGGCGTTCTACCTTGTCTACAAGGCCATAGTCGAGACCGGTTTCAGAAGACCCTATTCGTTGATTTTCAGAGAGCTTTACGAAGAAAGACAGAATCTAAAGGCTGAGATTGAAACAAGGGAAAGCCTCCAGAAAGCGCTGAAACTTAGCGAGGAAAAATATCGGACTGTTGCGGATTTTGCCTATGACTGGGAATACTGGATCAATCCAGAAGGGCGCTTTGTTTATGTTTCTCCATCATGCGAGCGTGTTACCGGATACAAACCTACTGAGTTTGTCGCCAACCCTAATTTACTCGCGGATATAATCTTGGATGAGGACCGGCTAATATTTAAACAAAACGTTGGACGCCATCGTAATTTCGCCGATGCGCCTGGGGAGCAGGCAATCGATTTTAGAATCTTACACAAGAATGGCGAAATCAAGTGGATTGGTCATGTCTCCCAGGCAGTTTACGATAACGAACAACAATTTCTCGGCACGAGGGCGTCAAACAGAGACATCACCGAACGAAAATATTTGGAGAGGGAAAGAGCCAAGGCGGAAGAAAAATCAACAACTATTCTGGAAAGCATTAGTGACGCCTTCTTTTCCATTGATGACAACATGGTTGTAACATATTTCAATCAGGCGGCGGCCATGGCATTGGGCCGACGGAGAGAAGAAGTTATAGGAAACATGCTTTTCGACGTTTTTCCTGAGGCGCGCGGCACTATCTTTGAACAAAACTATACACTCTCATTGAAAGAGAAGATCCCCTTGTCTTTTGAAACCTACTTTGGAACGCCGCCCTATGAAAACTGGTACGACGTGCGCACATACCCTGACCAGAATGGTATTTCCGTCTTTTTTCAAATCATCACTGATCGTAAACGAGTGGAGTGTGCGCTTCAGGACAGTGAGGAAAAGTTCGCGAAGGTCTTTCACCATGCCCCAGCGCTAATAACCCTTAGTAATGTGGATGATGGGACATACATTGACGTTAACGACAAGTTTTGCGAGATATCGGGTTTTAGCCGCAAGGAGACTATTGGAAAGACATCGATCGACTTGGGCTGGGTTTCACAAGAAGATCGAATACGGTTGATTGAAGAGCTGCAGGCCCACGGGAGCGTCAGAGGGATGGACCTCAAGCTCCGCACCAAGGACAAAAGAACGATTCACTGCATTTATGACGG
>JAZDKD010000145.1:0-3837 GCA_043803345.1 Pseudomonadota bacterium | reverse complement strand
TTCCATGGAACACTCCTTGTTCTGAGCGTTTTTCGCTTCTTCCCTGGTTTTGAACGGTCCTGCTATAATTCCGGTGGTTTTTTCCTGTGCCGCTACAACCTCGCACACACCTTGTTTGTCCTTAATGACGACCCAACTCTCTGCGGTGGCAAAGGTGGAGAACGATATAAATGTGCAAAACACCACTAGGAACTGGACCATTAACCGTTTAATCGTCACATTTAACTCCGTTAGTATGAGTTAAATCGTCATCCTATCAGCGTGGCTGTCAGGTAATTTTAGAAATCAACTCTACCCTATCTGTGTAAATTATCCAGTCGGAATTTGAACTGGAATCTTTCGCTTAGGACCGAGTTTCATTGCGTATCACTATAACACATGTATGAAGGAGCTTTCCCATCTTAAACCTTCTTACATTGCAACGTAAATTGCCCCAAATCGAAGATAACTCTCTTTAGCTACTGTCGAGCGTGACTCACCTAACCAGGCGAGGAAACGATAAATCGGTAGAATGGCTGGAAACAAGAGAATTTTTCTCAGGGACACTTCTGAGACTGTGATATTTATGACTTTTTCTACCCCACTCTGAAATGCATTTATCAACAGGTGTTTATAACTATGCCGCCTACAATAAAGGGCTTTTCTGCCATCCCCGTGATTACGGCGAGTTATGCGGTTGTTTGATATCATTAGGTTTTTCTGGCGCCCCAAAAAGACGCAGAGTGCTTTGACCTTTGGAAAACTGGTAGGTTAGCAAAGTTATCAACAGCCTAAATCACGAGTTATCCACAGGACCTGTGGCCGTTCGGTGGTAGGTAAACGGTATTGCTTGCAAAAGCATCTTTTTTACAATTATATGGGGAATATTCCGGATTTTCGTGTATGGGGACATAGGTTCCGGCAACTGGCGCACGTTATTGATTCAGGAGAATTAGCGAATGAATACTATCCCAATAGCATTCGGGTCACTAATAGCATTTTGGTTGCTGATGAGCGTCCACGTATCGCTGGCTGGAAGTGGGCACGATCTGCGTTGCGCCGATGACAAATGCGGGTTCAGCACGGCGGCCAAGATAGGCGGCGGGTTTTCGTTCGAGCAGGCAGGCGGTTTTTGCAAAAAGTGTAATAAACCTGGTCTCAAGAGCAAACTCACAATAATGTACGATTAAGATAGAATGGTGCGCGCCGTTTAAAAGTGAGGCGGAGCTATCCACGGGTGTAAGAGTATCAACAAGATTCGGCTACCGTACTATGCGCCATATAAAAGATAGGCGCTGGCACGGTTAACGGGAAGAAAGGTGAAAAGCAATGACCAGTGACAGATACAAACGAGGGCTCGAAAAACTAAAAGAAGTGGACGGCGAAGCGGGAGAGAAGGTTATAGAGAGTTTGAAAGATATCGCTCCTGACCTGGCCAGGTATGTGATTGAATTCCCGTTTGGGGATGTCTACTGTCGACCCGGACTGGATCTAAAATCACGGGAGATCGCCACCGTCGCGGCGCTCACTGCGTTGGGCACAGCCACGCCACAACTAAAGGTCCATATTAACGGCGCTCTTAATGTTGGCTTGACACGTCAGGAAGTTGTTGAAATTATCATGCAGATGGCTATTTACGCTGGATTTCCAGCAGCCTTGAACGGGATATTCGCAGCGAAGGAAGTCTTTCAAGAGCGCGACGAGAAAGGGCAAAGTTAAACCCCATAACAGTTCGATTGAGCCGCTCCAATATTATTTATTTCGATTTTCAATGAAATCTCCTCATGGCCGACGCATACCTTTTTGCGATATTCGTTACGTGATTCTGGGGCGTGATCAATCATTATCGCCGGATTCTTCCCGTATGAGGTTGCCGCTGCCGTCACGGACTTCGATGCGATCCCCTACCCGGCGGCGCTGCTCTTTCAGATTATTATGGCTGTCCCGAACTTCGATACGGTCACCCTTCTTTGTCCAGGTTTCGACGAGGTTTCCGCTACCGTCACGGACCTGCTTATATGCGGGGGTCATTGATGGAACAAACAGGATTGCCACGATTAACGCAACCAATAATGTTTTCATTTTGATTTGTCTCCAGCATGCAAAAACGATTTTAGTCTAGTTACGAGTAAGTAAATAGATAACGATGAATACAGCGCCAAGGATGAACCATTTTCCTATCGACCGATTTGGCCGTTGATCGTATTGGAATGGTTGATAGGAGTCGAGGAGCTTCTGCTGTTGTCGTCTTTCAGCGGCTTTCTTTTCCTGGCGCAGTCTTTCTTCCGCGACCATCCATGCGGCTATAATGAAAGGTTCTTCATCCACTTTGGGGCTGTTCGTCTAAGATGGTTGTCCAGTTAGTTCGCTTCGTGCTGGAGAGTCTTACATGACCACAAGGCAACACTGTTCACTCGGTGAAGCCTCGCAACGTCATGTTGTCGGCCTTCTTAAAACTCGCCATACCGGTTTGCATTTTACGAAAACCAAGTTTTCTGTAAAAGTCTTCTTTTCCGGGCATTGTGTAGAGGATAAAATTGCATGAGGGAAGATTCGACAAAATATTTTTGACAATTATGGTTCCAATTCCTCTCCCTTGGTACTCCGGAATAACAGCCACGTCATAGATTGCCGCCTGATAAACCCCATCAGAAATGGCTCGTCCGAATCCAATCAATCGGGTGCTGTGGAACACAAAAATACTGGTATGGCTGTTCGCGAACGCCTTTTTGTGAACATGTGGTTCATAAAAGGCCATGCCAACTTTTTTTAGGGTTTGAGAAACTATTTCTCAGCCGGAATCAGGCAATTCGTGTTTTATTTCAATTTCCAATGAATTCTCCTCACCTCTTTGCCGGGGTACTATGATCAAAGAGAAAAAGAAACGCTTGCAGGAAATGCTTGACGAAATAATTGACGCAAAAACAGATAATACCAAAGAGATTAATTAAATGCGTTAGATCAACTTCTTTGGTTGACAATATGGCGCCTGATTCCGTACTGTCTTACATGGTGAGGCAAGCTATTCAGGAGGATACTATGTCAGGACGAGTCGCTCGAGTTACCGAGGTGATTGCGGGTTCTCCTAACAGCTTTGATGAGGCCATAAAGCTGGCTTTTGAACGCGCAAACAAAACTTTAAGAAACATAACCGGCATGAAAATTGTTGATATGAGTGTCATGTGTGAGGCAGGAGAGATACAGGAATACCGTATTCGTGTCGAAGTGATCTTCGTTTTAGAATAGGTATTGAGTTTATTCAATGTCGTGATGCTGCTTCACCAAACATCAATTATTATCCTTCATTGAACCCCTTGGAATATTTCGTCTTTTTGTCTCAACATCCAGAATTATTCATTTAGGCAGAAAAGGTCGCTAACGGCAGGGACAGGCGAACCTGAATGGCACGTGGAATAAATCCATTTCGATTATAAAAAAATTTGGAAAGCTGATCCTTCACGTTCATCTGCACGATAACCATGGCGGCTAATCCAAGGATGATGATCTACATTTGCCGATAGGCGCCGGCACTGTCGATTTTCGGCCAATAATTGAGTCGCTACTGGGTGTGAGTTATCAGGGAACGATGACTTTGGAGATGAAACCGGAATTTCAGGAGGTTGGGAGGATTCGTGTCGGAGTTCTGATCAAAGAGATTCAAGAGAACGGACATTATCCATGGGAGATTGTGCCGGGCTGTGTTTAGGAAACAGTTCATAATCTGTAACCCCTCAGTTATGGGTGGCAAATTTTAGGGGTTGATTTTTTTCTCGCGATTTATGGAGAGATGGATTAGATGATTAAGCCACTTTGATGGTCCTCAAAGGGTGTGAGGTCTGCAACGATGGCTCTAAACAA
>JAZDKD010000144.1:0-3698 GCA_043803345.1 Pseudomonadota bacterium | reverse complement strand
TAAGTTTATCCATCCAAGCCCTTTCTATAGGCAGGAAACCAATATGCATTTCGTTCTCTTCGGGTCTTGCTAGGTCTATTGGCTTATGGGCGACGTTGAAATCCCCGCATAAGATAATATTGGGTTGTTCCATGTGTAACTTATTTATGAAATCGAGGAAATGGTCATAAAAATCGAGCTTATAGTGCAAACGTTCCGGGGCACCTCCGCCATTAGGGAAGTAGCAGTTAATCAAGATAAATCCGCCAGTTGGTGGGCCATATTTGGCCATAATTAGGCGACCCTCTTGATCCATGGACTTGACACCTATGTCACGTGAAACTTTTGTAGGTTTCTTCCTGGAATATATAGCTACACCACTATAGCCTTTCTTTTCGGTAGGGAAGTGAAAGTATGAATGGTAGCCGTCGGGGGCGCTTAATTCAGCCGGGAGCTGATCTGGGAGAGATTTGGTTTCCTGAAGGCAGAGGATGTCAGGTTTCATGCGAAACACTTCTTCCAAATTGCCTTTTTTATGCACTGCTCGAAGCCCGTTAACGTTCCAAGAGATTATACTTTGCATATTTTCATTCTACTCTACACGAAAAATTATGCACTTTATATTCATATATCACGAGAACCTTTGCCTTAACTTTTGGAATAGGAGTATAATTGAAAGTAGAACTAAAAAGGAGATCGTTCGATCTCCTGAGTTCTTTCGTGTTCTTTGATTTCTTGAGGTGCCGTCAATGAGGAAGTTTGGCCTAATTTGCGCTATCGTTGCGGCCGGCTTGAGTGGCATCGTCTCTGCCCAAACGACCGCGCCTGGTTTTGCGTCCGTCACCATCAACGGCAGGATCATGGCTGTCGAATACTCCCCAGTCTCCGCGAAGGGCCGTAAGATCTTCGGTGGCGTGGTGCCTTTCAACCGCGTTTGGCGGATCAGCGACGGCGGCCCGGCCGCCTTCCACACGGATACTGCTCTGGTGTTCAAGGGCTTCCTGGTTCCGAAGGGTGATTACACGCTTTACGTCCTCCCCGTCGATGCCAAGAACTGGCAGTTGATTGTCAATAAACAGACGGGCCCGAAAGCGCTCACCTACAACGCTAAGTTGGATGTGGGTCGCACGGCCATGACGGTGACCAAGGCTCCCGCGCCCATCGAAACCTGCCGGCTGACAGTGGTGAAGACCGCCGCTACGGCAGCTAAGATCGAAATAGCATGGGAGGACATCGTTGCCTCCGCTAAGTTCAACCCAGACAGGTCGGGCAAGAATTCGGAGTGGTAGCCCGTCTTTCCTAAGCGAGTAAGCGAGTAGTCGAAACCGTCAAGGCGGGGGAATGGAAAGCTCATTCTCCCGCCTCTTTATATATTAATTTCCGGACGTTGGACGTCCGTAAAAAGAAATAATACTTTGCATATCTGTATTTTATGATGTTATAATTATAGTTATATGACGAATAAAAAAATTCTGGTAGTAATAGTTCTCGTTGCGCTGGCTGCGGTTGCTTTTGTGACTTACCCCCAAATTGGCAAAGAAGGTGTTTACGCGAACGAAATAACTGGCAAAGTTGTGTCCGCCAATGACGACACTGTCATTGTCCAAGGGTATCTTACCGGCGTGCCCGATGAGATGAAAAAGCTAGTCCAAGTCGAATTTGCAATAACTTCCGGCACAAAATTGGTTAGAAAAACTTTGCATCTACGTCTTGATGCAGAAGGACCATATATACCTGAAACCACGGAGTCAGAGGGCAAGGTTGCCGACCTAATACCAAATACGCGTGTTGAAATGATAAAAAGCGATAAAAACTTGGTTGGTAAAGAAAAAGCCACAGCGTCAGAAATACGTTATGCAGTAATGGTTTTTCCAGAATCAGCTTATCAGCAGAATCCATAGAGTGGATTACTTGTGGATTACTTGTGGATTGTTTGACTTTCAAAACATCGATTGATGTGATATAGCGGAAGTGGGCAGTTCTCAATAGTTGGAGGTGTTCCATGATGACTCGCGCTCGCGTGACTTTGTTTCTACTCGCCGCGGCGCTGACCCCTGTCTTCAGCGCCTGCGACTCTCCGACCGGTCCCAGCAATCCAAACTTCACCCTTGTCAATGAACATCCGCTTGACAAGGTAATCTCCATCCCGAGCGAAGTGTTCCACTTCGTGAGGGATGATACCAGCGAACCGGTGAATGCGACAGTCCAGTTCCTTTGGACTCGCACGCCGCCCGGGGGAGTGGTTCGAGGACCCGAGTGGACCGATCCTTTTTATGCCATGTCCTGCGAAACACGAAACAACTGTTTCGAGTACACGGTTGAGTATTGCCGGGGGTCGGGGTTTGTTGTCCCAAGTCCCATCCTTTACCTTTCGGAAAACGAGGGGCAATACCAGAAGAATTGGGGAAATGCTGTGTACGAAGAAGGGTGCAGGACATTTGATGTCCGAGTAAGAGGCGACAAAGAGACCGGATACGGTGGTGTGTCGCCATATCCACCTATCCGGCCACGTTGGATTGAGTACAAGGGAACCGCTGTCACATGGGACGAGAAAGGGAAACAGGACAAGACCCCGATCCACCTTTCAATTCCCATCGGTTGGGACAACTGGTGTCTGGACAATCCGTGCAGATAGTCCACAGTTGCCTCGCGCACGCCGGTTTGGTCGCAAGACCAAGCCGGCGTCTTTAATTTAAAAATTGTTGATAAATGGAATGTATTGGAAGTTGTATGTTATAATCCGTGTATGAAATTCAAGAACTTTTTGTTTAAATTTGTTTTTATCTTCTCACTTTTCCTGCTTCTGCCTAACACTCTAGAGGCATCCGAAATATCCATCTTTAAATCATATGATTATGACCCTACACGAACACTCGTTCAGGAATTTTTTTGGGCGGGAGAAGACGGGCATCAGGTATTCAGTGCCTACGGAGATTATGACATTGTTTACAATATTTATCTCCAACCTCATCCGGGAACATTGTGGGGTCTTTGTATCACTGGACCAGAATATACTATTTGTGACAGCGGCATGAGTTTCGCGCAAAGTTTTGAAACGAGAATTGCGCTGGACGATAGTAATCCTCTTATCAGATATAAAAATACAGATACTGTTTCTTTCATAGCTGAATATTTGGGACCGACATGCTTTGGGCCGTCAGGAGAAACGTTTCCTCCACCAGGAGAACCGTGTTATTTCCCGGGCGGAATTTCCAATATCGGCCTATCTGGTCAGGGGAGACTTGTAACCATAGACAATTTTTCGGCGCCATCAGAAAAGTCTGTCGGGGAAAGTTTCAATGTAATTTGGGAAACTGATTGGTCATGGTTAGAAGAGGATTCTCCTCATTTGTCTGTTTCAGGTCCAGCAATAATAGATTGCGAAACCATCGGCGATGTTGGCCAGATTAGCTCTAATGGAGATGGCTCCACCAGTTGTACCGGCACTTCAGCTGGCACAGCGACATTTACGCTCTGCGTTCTTGGTCCTGCTCAAAACGGAACCTACAAGGAAGTTTGTCAATCAAGAAATATTGAAATCACATCTACTTATATACCGCCGGGCGGCGGCGAAGTCCCCAACGTGGACCTGCATTTCAACGGCTCAAATGGTCCAGTAACAATAAATTCCGGCGATTCCGGCACAGCCAGTTGGACATTGGGTGGAGATATCACTATGTGCCAAGCGGAATCCGCGCCCCTCTGGACAGGAAACAAAA
>JAZDKD010000143.1:0-4628 GCA_043803345.1 Pseudomonadota bacterium | reverse complement strand
AATCACCCAAGAGTAATTTGTACGCCGAACCTTAGCATGGCCACCGAAGAGGCCCACGAAAATGTAGCCAAGTCAATAGCTGAATCACTGAGGGACTATTTTGAAAAAGGGACCCTGGGAAATACTGTAAATGTGCCTGTAGCGGATCAAGCCTTCAGGGTAAGAATAACCCCGTACGCTGATCTAGCGAGAAGGCTCGGTATGTTTGTCGCTGGGCTATTTGTCGGAGACGTAGCCAGGATAGAAGTTGTATATCGTGGTGAAATCCTGGATTGGGACCTGACTCCACTGACAACCTCAGTGCTTCTGGGTTTTCTCCAGGTTTTCAAAGGCTCGGACGTCAACTTAGTTAATGCCAATTTTGTCGCTGAAGAATGCGGAATAAAGGTGCATGAAACTGTCTTGAAAGAATTGATTGAGGGCCGCCCTTCGATAGCTGTGGAAGTCTTTTCTGATGAAAAGCCTTTGATCAGGGTTGAAGGAGTGTTGATCCGAAGGTTTGGAGAAGAACCCCGCATTATAGCC
This sequence comes from Pseudomonadota bacterium, assembly GCA_043803345.1. Taxonomy (GTDB): domain Bacteria; phylum Desulfobacterota; class Desulfomonilia; order Desulfomonilales; family Desulfomonilaceae; genus CAJBEZ01. Next base: position 4,103 of record JAZDKD010000143.1, on the reverse strand, counting down.
GTTAATGAATTTGTGACTGAGGCTGTTCCCGCCGGTCCAATGCTGATGGTTAAGAACATGGACATTCCTGGAATGATAGCCGGAGTTTCAGGAATTCTGGCCAAACGGCAAGTTAATGTAGCGCAGATGAATCTCTCGAGAGACTGCGCAGGTGGAACAGCATTATCCATAATAAACCTTGATACCCCTGCTGACGATTCGACCCTGGAAGCAATAAGAAATATTCAAGGCATACTAAGGGTCAATCAAATAATTATAGACGATTTGACCGATTCGGACGTTTGAGTTTTGGTTCGATAAAATTTGAAAGAATCGTCTTAGGCTAATGATGGGAATCAAAAAGAAAGGCAAGAACTTTTGAGCACTCTCGTAATTGTAGGAGCCCAATGGGGTGATGAAGGAAAAGGCAAGATTGTAGACCTGCTAACCAGTAGAGCTGATGTGGTGGTCCGTTTTCAGGGGGGTAACAATGCGGGTCACACCTTAAAAGTTGGAGGTGAACAGATAATCGTTCACTTGATACCATCTGGGATCCTATACCCAAATATAACTAATGTTATTGCCAATGGCCTAGTTGTAGATCCTTCGGTGCTAATTTCAGAAAAGGCGGCTCTTCGAGAGAGAGGACATTTCCAGAAGGATTCCCAACTTATTGTTTCGGATAGGGCGCAAGTGATTATGCCTTATCATAAGATAATAGATTTAGGCAGAGAGGATTTGCTTGGTAAGGCTAAAATAGGAACTACCGGTCGCGGAATAGGGCCAGCTTATGAAGATAAAGCTTCGCGAATGGGAATCAGAATCGGAGATTTGTTAAGACCCTCATCACTTCGAGATCGCATTTACAGTGTAATGGACGAAAAGAATTTCCTGATTGAGAGAAGATTCAAAAGGCCCAAACTTAATCCGGAAGAAGTGGTTCAGGAATATCTCGGTTATGCGGAAAAACTCGCGCCACATATTACGGATACGACAATTGCTTTGCAGAATTTTGTCAGGGGAGGTAGTCACGTTCTCTTTGAAGGGGCTCAGGGTACATTGCTCGACATTGATCACGGAACTTACCCGTTTGTGACTTCTTCAAACGTAGTCGCCGGCAATGCGTGCGCAGGGTCAGGGGTTGGACCCAACGTTATTGAAAAGTGCTGGGGAGTAGTAAAGGCTTACACCACCAGGGTGGGTGAAGGAGCCTTCCCTACTGAACTGGCGGATCGATTTGGAGATGAACTAAGGGAAAAAGGCGGTGAATATGGCGCTACAACAGGTAGGCCGAGACGTTGCGGATGGCTCGACATGGTAGTGGTTAATCATAGTGTCCGTTTAAATGGTCTAACTGGAATAGCCTTAACCAAAATGGATGTGCTCACAGGAATATCGCCTTTATCGGTAGCTATCGGATACGAGTTGGATGGTAAGCCTATAGACCATATTCCATCTGATATAACAGAATTCGGCCGCGTAAAGCCACGTTATAGAGAAGTAAAAGGATGGGAAGAACCACTGTCAGATTGCAGATCGTTTGATGACCTTCCCAAGAACGCTCGCGACTACGTAGAAATGATAGAACACGTGTCTGGTGTACCCGTTGCGCTGATTTCAGTTGGGCCCGCCCGCGATCAGAGCATTTTAAGGAAAACCCCATTCTAGCAACCGTAGCCGGTTATAGCTGTAAATCTTCCACAACTTGCTAAAAGTCTGTTGAGTTTCAATAATGTGATTCAGGACTCAAAGGCATTTCCCTGTGTAGATACTGTACCTTAACCGTGTCCCCTGCCTTGAACGGCGATTGTTCCGATGGGAGTATCATGAGGCCGTCAGCCAGAACCATTGAGCGCAGGGCCCCGGAGCTTTGAGTTCCCGTAGACATAGCCATTTTAATTCCGTCTTTTTCAAACAGGCTACATCTCACCAGATGAAGCCTACCAGATGAAACTTTGACATCATGAGCGAGAACCGCCTCCATAAGTGGCCTGAAGAGATTGACGTGACCCATCATTTTGAGCAACGCCGGCCTGACGAACTGCTCAAAAGAAATCATCGCCGAAGTGGGGTTTCCAGGTAAACCAAAAACCGGCTTGATACCGATAGTACCAAAAACTAGTGGCTTTCCCGGCTTCATAGCGACTTTCCAGAATTTGATTTTCATTCCGACTTCGGCCAGAGTATCTTTTACCAGATCGTATTTGCCTACGGAAACTCCCCCGGACGTTAAAATCACATCGGCTCTTAATCCATCTTTCAGTTTTGACCTCAGATCGTCAACGTTATCTGAAGCTATGCCGAGAGAAAGAGGCGCCGCCCCACAATCCAGGACCTGAGCCGCAATGCTGTAAGTATTTGAACAAACCACCTTTCCGTGGGCGAATGGTTCATCAAGATCTACAAGTTCGTCGCCTGTAGATAGAATGGCCACAACAGGCCTCTGACGGACGTAAACATACGCATGCCCCAACGTGGCCAGCATACCAACTTCCGGGGGTCTGATTACATCTCCCTGTTTAAGAACTGTCTCCCCGGATTTAACATCTTCGCCTTTGAGTCTGATGTGCGCATTGGAGCCTGGATCGTTAAAACAGACAACCAAGTTTTCCTCTCGCTCGGTGTCCTCAAGCATTATCACGGTATCGGCCCCTTTGGGAATGAGACCCCCGGTCATAATTCTTACCGCCTGGCCTTTTTTAAGGGTTCCCAGAAAAGGCTTTCCCGCTGGCGATTCGCCAACAAGCTCAACCCGAGCCGGGTTTTCAGAGTTAGCCCCAGCTATGTCGTTGTGCCTAACACAATACCCATCCATAGCTGAATTGTCCGCGGACGGGACGTCACGTACGGCCGCCACATCTTGCGCTAGCACTCGGCCCAGGGCTTCTAGGATGTGTATTCTTTCCTGTCCCAGGACAGGGATTTCTTCCAGAACTTTTTTCTGGGCTTCACCAATGGGTACCATGCTTGTGACGCCTCCTTGGTCAAAAAGACCACACAGTGGAACTCAAACTGTAAATTCATCTTTTAATTTAACCGCAATTGATACAATTAGGGTGTTTTTGGTCTATCATGCCGGCGAACAGATTTTTCACGGCCTGCTCTTCCAATCTATTCTGGTTTCAATAGTGGCGCTTCCAATATGCAGAGTTAGAACCCCACATTTTCACAAGCGCCAACGTGTGGTGTCAAGTTGATACCCTAAATTGATCTTTGAGCGAAACATTTTACGACTCCAAATCAGCGTCCCCCAAAAGCGATTCGGGATCAACAAATTTTATCTCGATACCATGACGGCCTTCGAGACTCACGTGCAGGAATTCAGCAACAATATGGCCGCAGCGAGACCAAAAAGAGTGTTGGCCGCCCATGCTGAAACCAAAGGAGGAATGTAGCCTCCATGTCCTAACGCGATGAACATTGTATGAAGAATCCAGTAGCCAAAGGCTATGACTAAGGAACCGGCCAGGCCAACAGCTACCCCGCCACCCCTAGGGCCCACTTTTACTGCGAAAGGGACGCTTAACGCCCCCATAATTAGGCAAACCAGAGGAAAAGCGATTTTATCGTGCCAATCAACAATATAACGAGTGGGATTTTGGCCTTCTGAAACCAATTGATTAATGAGGTTTCCCAACTGAGTCAGATTCATTTCCTTTGTAGGAGTTTCTCCCTGTTCAAGGTCATTCGGGGATTTGTTTAAGGGCCCTTTCATTAACGGAAGCGTGTCAAGGAAAAATTTGCCGTCAGGCTTCTTAGTAATGCGATTTACGCCATAAAATATCCAGTTGTCTTCCCTCCATATCGCTTTGTCGGCAAAAATCCTTTCCAGAAAGTTGAAGTCACTGTCCCATCGGATAACAGTAACCCTATCAAGGGCATAGTTGGGACGATCATATCTTTGAATATGGGTTATTGAATCTGAAGCTTTCAGCCATATCTGATCAGAACGAATAAAAGTAGTTTCTCTCTTGCCTGATATCTCGACGTTCTGAATGAACTCGCTGTATCTGTTAGACCACGGTATTATCGTTTCGTTGGACAAAAACATCACCACTGAACCGACTAACCCGACAATTAAAACCGGTCTCGCGATACTTATGGCGTCTATGCCCCCTGCCTGC
>JAZDKD010000142.1:0-2380 GCA_043803345.1 Pseudomonadota bacterium | reverse complement strand
CTTCCGTCGGGCGATTACATGACTAGCTAATTTAATGTAACTGATGCTATTACGGCTGTCAAGAAATAAGTTTGACGAAAAATTTGATTTATAATCCTACCAAACCTCTTTAATTAATACATTTAATGGCCGGTATGCCGGAGTGCTCTTATCTTTCTTTTCAAGCCCTTACTCTCGCGTATCTGATAATCTGGTAATTTTCGCCTGGTTTTGATAGAAATTGTCAATCGAAAAACGTCCTTGCGAGGTTTATCTAAGTTGAAAGAAAACCCTATCATCCTTAAAACTCCTCAGGAAATTAACATCCTGCGTGAAGCTAATCAAATTATCGCCAGAATTTTAGACAAACTTGCTGAAACCGTTGAACCGGGAATAACTACCGGTGAACTAGATAAAATAGCGGCTTCCATGATTAAGGCATCGGGTGGCAAACCAGCTTTCAAAGGTTACCGTATGAGCAATAGAAGACCATACCCTGCCTGTATTTGCTCCTCGGTAAATGAGCAGGTGGTTCATGGAATTCCTGGGTCACGAGCTCTTATGGAAGGCGACATAGTGGGAGTCGATGTTGGCGTTGTATACAAAGGATTCGTTGGCGATGCGGCCAGAACGTATGCGGTGGGGAAAATCTCCGAGGAAGCTCGCCGACTTCTTCAGGTCACAGAGGAATCTTTGTATCAGGCCATTGAGCAGGCTGTTCCTGGGGCCAGATTGCAACAGATTTCTGCGGCAGTTCAGAACCATGTAGAATCACATGGTTATTCAGTAGTTCGAGATTTTGTCGGCCACGGCGTTGGTAAGAATATGCATGAGCCACCTCAAATTCCTAACTATACTGGCGTTGGCTGGAATCCTCGTTTGCAGATCGGTATGACTCTGGCCATAGAACCCATGGTTAATGAGGGTTCCTGGCGAGTAAAAATGTTGTCGGATGAATGGACGGCCGTAACGGCCGATGGCAAGTTATCCGCTCACTTTGAGCACTCAATTGCCATCACTGAAGATGGCCCTGAAATACTGTCTAAACTCTGAGCATTCAATTTGCCGCGGAAAAATTGTGGGTGTCGCATTGGCTTAAACCCTGACCGAGACTTGATGGTATTCCGATGGAGCAAAATATGAGCGATTTCCGATCCATCTTTTCAGGTAAGAAAATCACCGTAATGGGGCTTGGTTTGCTTGGCCGAGGGCTCAATGACACACTCTTCCTCGTGAAATGCGGGGCTCGTGTCACTGTAACCGACCTGAAAAGCAGGGAGCAGTTGGCTGCGTCTCTTGAGAAACTCGAGGAATTGAATGTTCAGATAAGAGTCGGAGGACACCATCAAGCTGATTTTCTGGATGCCGATATGATTCTCAGAAACGCCGATGTCCCTAAATCTTCACCTTTTCTGAAGTTGTCCAGGGAAAAAGGCATTCCCGTAGAGATGGACGAAAGTCTCTTTTGTAAGCATTTCAAAGGGTTAGTTATTGGAATAACTGGCACGCGTGGCAAGACCACAACTACTCAATTGATCCACCGGATTTTAAGTCGCTCGAAACCCAAGGTCTTCTTGGCTGGAAACATAATGGGACTGGCTACTCTTCCGTTACTTGAACACGCGACCGACGATGACATCGTTGTGCTGGAGCTCTCCAGTTGGCAACTGCAAGGCTTCCACGAAGCGAAAATGTCTCCGGCCGGGTCGGTTTTTACAAATATATACCCTGACCATTTGAACCGATACACTGATATGGAGGCTTACATCTGGGACAAAAAGGCAATTTATAGGTATCAAAGAGGCAGTGACTTCTGCCTGTTCAACGGAGATCAGGTAGCCACAAAAATTCTTTCTGACGAGGCGCCGGCCGGTAAGGATTTATTTTCATTTGCAGACACCCCATCGGATTTGGCCCTAAGAATTCCAGGAGAGCATAACCTTTCAAACGTGGCCGCAGCCTGGAGACTATCGTCCAGGCTCGGAATATCTGATGAGGTTATTCGTACCTCAGTTGAAGATTTTGACGGAGTCGAACACCGTATTGAAACAGTAGGTGTCAAGAACGGGGTAACTTTTATAAATGATTCAACAAGCACAACCCCTGTGGCAGGAATCATGGCGTTGAACACAGTCCAGGCGCGGCGAATCTTTTTACTGGCTGGCGGAGCGGACAAGAATTTGAACCTTGAAACATTTGCCCAGAAGGCCTCCCAGAAGGCCCACTGGATAGCGCTACTGGACGGAACCGCAACGTCCCGGTTACATTCAGACTTGGTGACCTTTGGCGCAGGCGACAAGATCATTGGTGTTTTTGATGATCTTAGAAAAGCTGTGCTAGCCCTTTTCGATAAGGCAAGTCAGGGAGACACTATTCTACTTTCCCCCGCCTGCGCCTCATT
>JAZDKD010000141.1:0-2937 GCA_043803345.1 Pseudomonadota bacterium | reverse complement strand
GGGCACATGAAGCTCAGTTTCCTTTTGGCTCACATGCCCGGACCCGATAGAAGAAATGGCGTTTTAATCGATAAGCAGCCTTATATACAGGAGGCAGAGAGAAGCGCATACGCCGTATTCTATCCATATAGCATACTCATGGGTAAGTACTATATGGCAGGCGTCAACTCATACCGGGACATGTCCGCTTCAAATGTCGCTGCAGGAAGATTTGACTATATGTTGGCGAGTAACCTCGATATATTCGTTTCTGTTATGAAGGCGGATCGATCATCTAATGGATATGGCTGGGGATACGTAAGGCCGGACCCCGACAATTTTGGATCAGTCAGTTTTGGTCAAAAGGAATACCTTGAATCAAAAGCCCCAACAATCCCGGACAATGATCTTGGTTGGGAAGTCAATGCAGGCATTGTATGGAAGCTACTTGAGAATTGGCGTCTTTCTGCCCGTGGGGCATATTGGCAGCCAGGAAAGTGGTTCAACTACGCTTGCGTGGACAAGTCGGTCCCAAACTGGGACACCCCATCTTCAACCAACACTTTTGGAATCAACCCCAATAGGACCATTGCCCCTATATTGGGATTCGAGCTGTATCTCGACGCCCGTCTATGACTCGCAAAAAATCTCATTTTATTTGTCCTTATTTGACACACGTCGCTTTTACAATTGAATACGATCAGGGAAACACAAAGGAAGGGCGTAGATCTAATACTTAACCTTGTCCATGTTTTTTGGCCGGCAGGACAATCTGGAGTAGGGGATATGGTTTTTGTCGACACGGATTTGCTGGTTGTTCTAGAGAATGCAGTTCAAAGGGACACAGTAGATCACTTTGAGAAAGGAACATCTCATGATTGGCGCAATTGCAAACAAAGTTTATGAAATTCTTGATGCGCGCCTCGGTAAGATCACGAGAGATTTCATGGACAAATATGGGGTGTAAATTGGCCCCAAACCCGTTTAGGCAAAGCCTCAAACTCAATTTCTCCCTGTCTGAAGCTGTTTTCCGCTAGCCAAAAAATTATCCCACCCCAAAAAAAATCTTATTCAACCCGAAAACATGTGTCCCCATTTGACACACATACCCTTTACAGTTGGGTAGCGTGGCCGAAATAGAGTAGGGCGAGCACGCCAATTACTTAAGGAGATTTACGAAAAAAGACCACCGGGTAGCATTCAAGTCAGTGGGATCAGAAAAAAGGGCGTCTTTTGGACAATAGCAATCATTTGGACCATAATCGGGATTCTCACAAATTGGGGATACGGTTATGGTAATAATAACAACGATTACAATAATGATGACGATGACCAGGACTACTATGATGACAACGACGATTGCGATGATGGGGATTATCGGTAATTTCGACGACGTTAAATTTGGTAAACCGGAAGTCTGAGGCCCACAAAATTGAGAATAATCTACAATGATATAATTTTTTCAGCCACGGATCTTTGCAATTTTCTTGAATGCGAACATCTGACGGCTCTGGACAAGATAAACCTATCAACTCCGCTCCCCCAGACCCCAGATGGTGAGGAAGCCCAGCTTTTTCAAGACAAAGGCTTTGAACACGAACAGTCCTACCTGCAAAAGCTATCGGACAGCGGAATTAAGCTGATCGATCTATCGAAAGTTCATGGAAGTCCCCAAGTGAAGGCCACGGCCACGCTTGAAGCCATGAAAACCGGGGCCGACATAATCTTCCAGGGGACATTGCTCAGAGATAACCTCTACGGTCATCCCGACTTTCTTCGAAAGGTCAATACTCCATCTAACCTTGGGCCGTTCAGTTATGAAGTCATGGACACCAAACTGGCCAGAAACCCCAAGACATATTTCATCATCCAACTGTGTTTTTATTCTGACCTTCTGGCCACATTACAGAGGATACACCCTCGAATGATGCATGTAGTGTTAGGGGATAAGACCGAACTCAACTTCAGATTCGAACAGTTCAGCCAATACTACGAAACTCTTAAGGAACGCTTTCTGGAGCGGATGTCACTCGACGCCGACATATCATATCCTGAAACCAATGAACACTGTAGTATGTGCCGTTGGCTTGGCCTGTGCGAAGAAAAGTGGCTTCGAGACGATCACCTTAACCAGGTCGCCAATATTACGAAAATCCAGATAAAAAAATTAAGTTCAGCCGGTATTCGAACTCTGGGGCAACTCGCCGAACATGATGACGCTCTCAGAATAAAAAAGCTGGCGGCAGACACACTGGTCAAACTTCATCATCAGGCAGCCTTGCAGCTCAAGAAACGAACTACAGGATTCAATCAATTCGAACTGCTTCCAATCGATCCCGACAGGTTACGAGGCTTTTATCGTTTACCAAAACCGGACCCCGGAGACCTGTTCTTTGACATGGAAGGTGATCCGCTTGAGCTAAATGGCCTGGAATACCTTTTCGGCGTCTATTATCTCGATGGCAATGAACCGAAGTTCCAGAAGTTTTGGGCTCACAATCGCAATGAAGAGAGAAAAGCCTTTGAAGCGTTCATGGATTTTGTGACTCAGCGGTTAACAATATATCCCGGAGCCCATATTTACCATTACGCCAGTTATGAAGAATCAGCCCTCAAGCGTCTCATGTGTTTGCACGGGATAAAGGAAGCCCAGGTGGATGATATGCTCCGCCGGCAAAAACTGGTTGACCTTTACAAGGTTGTCAGGGAAAGCATTCGAGTCTCAGAACCAAAATACTCAATAAAAAATCTTGAAACGTTTTATATGGGTCAACGGGAAGCTGATGTAAAAAACGCCAAGTCAAGTATCGTGTCCTACGAAAAGTGGCTGCAAACATCGGATAAAAAGATTCTTGACGACATAGCCGAATATAACCACGAGGATTGCCGTTCAACCTACATGCTCAGGGAATGGTTACTTACCTTGCGGCCGCCCGATCTGCCATGGATGAATCAGGC
>JAZDKD010000140.1:0-3499 GCA_043803345.1 Pseudomonadota bacterium | reverse complement strand
GACGTAGACATGGCAAAAACCTCGTTACGCCCAGTTTGCATGCCCTGACCGCCGACTAAAAAATGGGCAAGACGCTGATGGTTTGCATCAATTATTGCATAAAGGTCCCGTATGGGTTCAGGCGCAAAATTCCAACTACCTGAGGTGAGTTGGTTCTGATTCACTTTGAACTCTTCGAATACATCGCCCCTTTTTGTGCTCATCAGAACCTTTGCAATGAGTTCCGGTTCTATGTCGGTACGTTTGAGCCTTTGAACATTGATTGTATGTGAGGTTGAGTCCTTCTGCAGGATGATAATGGCAGTGGTTATACCGGCCTTAAAGATATGAAAGTCTCCGAAATCAACCACTCGGATGATTTTTGTATGCTTCAGAATAGCCTTCCTAAGTCTGTCGCTTTTGTACGCTTCAAGAAAAGCTCTGGAGACAATCATGCCGATGTATGACCTGGATAGACGGATTCCCCTATATAAGAAGTAGTTGAGGATGTCAGTTTTGTCGTTCCAGACCTCTGAATACCGTGTCATCAAGTAACACATTTCTTTGGATTCTTTACCGAGCGTATCGACATTGTAATACGGAGGGTTTCCGATAACCACGTGAAACCCACCTGCGTTTATTATTTTCTTAAATTCGACATCCCAATCAAAAGCCCTGATACGATCACGCTCGTCTTCATTAGTAAAAAAATCGAAAAAGTCGTTTTGGATGAGGGAATTACCTAAGCAAATATTTACGCTGAGGTCAGGGAGGAAACTTTCTCTTGGGAAAAGCGCCCGCTGTTTAGCCAAAGTCGAACGGTTCTCGTTCTCAAGTATTTTTAGGTAAAGAGAGAGCATTGTGACCTCGACTGCTTGATGGTCCAGATCTACGCCATAGATACTTTTCAGCATTATCGATCGCTTGAAGTGTGTGGTAAGTTGCAGGTTACCGTCGTCGTCTCGGTAACAAACGTCACTCGGTAGCCTTTTTGCCTTCTTCTCATACCACGAGATGTAAAATTCACAGATACGTTCAAAAGCCCGTATGAGGAAGCTCCCAGATCCGCAAGCCGGGTCGAGTACTCTGATTTCTTCCACTTTTCTTGGTGTTAATTTCTTCAACAGCCTGCCCACAGTACTTTCGACGATAAAATCTACTACGTATCGCGGGGTGTAATAAACGCCACCGGCTTTCCTGACCTCCGGCTTAGGTTGGACCTGAACGCGATTTTGGCCGATCACTTTAACAACACTCCCGATAAACCGCTCATAAACGGATCCAAGAATTTCAATGGGGATGGTACTGAAAAGGTAATCAGAATCGTTGCTTGACAGTTCTTCAATTATGGCTGAAAGGAATTCATCTGAGACGTTAAGAGATTCTGAGGCGTCACCTTTCTTAAAAAGCGTTCCGTTGAATGGTTTCTCCAGTGACTGAAAATGGTCAATTAATAGAGAGTACAATGACGGGCGTGTCGTGCTGTTGGCTTCCCAGCCTTCCAATATTTTTTCGAGTGTTCGACCTGTATCTATGTCACGGTCCTCGCATATTCGAATGAAAAGGATACGGTTAAGAAGACGATGAACGATTTCATTCAAGTTTGTATCGTCCCATCCGTATCCCGGGTTCTGACGCACCAAATCCCGAGCCAATTGAACCCTTTTCTCCTCCATATACTCCAGGAACTCTTCATCAAAGGTCTTAGTCCTTTCGGTGGGGACAAACCAACCCTCCGTGCCCTGCAATGGTTTTTTCTTCAGTCCATGGAGGAAATCATCCAACGCACCGTCAGCCACACTATCCCGACCGAACAAACCCCAGATTCTTTCGGCATCGCCAGGTAGGTCAATGAAGTTCCATTGCAGATACGGCTTGAAGGGAATGTGGCGGTCTGGCTTTCCACCAATAATGAAGAGTTGGAACTGGTCAAAGTTTGAGAGGATCGCAAGCCAAACATTTAGGTTGCGGGCATATCGCTGAGCTTGGAAAGCATAAGCCTTATTAAGTGGGTCTGAAGGCTTCTTTGCTTCACAAACGAATTGGTTGATTCCCTCAATCCGGAAGGTGTAATCAGCGCGCTTCTTCCGCCCCTCGATTTCGACACGGGTTTCAATCTGGACTTCGCGAATGGGCTGGGGTTTACCGGCCTTGTTTTCGAGGTCCCAACCGAGCATACGCCAGAACACATTAAGAAAATCATTCCTCAACGCCGATTCGTCGTATGCCGGACTCTTGTAATAAGATAGATTCTGCTGAAAGCGCTCTGTAAGACTTTGAAGATTTCTCTTGAACTCTTTTTGTTTAGAGGACATCGGGCCAACATTCCTTAGAGGTTCATGGGCAGCGAATCAAGTGCTATATGGAAACATTGTTCTTGTGGGTGTCACAAGACAACGAATGGCATTTTTGACGCGAATAGTCAAGTGTTAATTTAGGTGGTTTTTCCCCTCGATAATTTATCGTCCTCTCCCAACATAGACTTCGGAATGCTGAGCGTGCTCCTGCCAGTTCTTTGTATAGAGTGAGGCTATTCTCTTATCGCGGATTATGAGTAAATTCTCTGCATTGTTGTCCTCTGCGGCCTTCGTGAAATTGAATGACCCTGTGATCACGGTCTCCCCATCAATAATCATGACCTTGTTATGTGCGATGGCATGTTGGGAATCGATCTTGGTTGGGATTCCAGAGTTATAAAGAAACGTTGCTGAGGAATACTTCTGCGTCCTCTGGCTCTTGTCCAGGATCACCTCCACCTTTACCGCTCTCTTGTGAGCGTTCAACAAGGCCTTGGCTATAGGCGCTGAAGTAAACGAGTAGGCTTGGACCAGGATTGTCGTTTTGGCTTTGTTCAGCTCGCTTATTATGGCATCAGTGCAGCCTCCTTTTGGAGAGAAATAGACTTCCCAGGTGAGCTTTTCTTGAGGTAGAGAAAGGTTCGGGGCCAGTGTTATCGAGAAACTTATGATACAGGTAATGACTAACGTCCTGATTCTATTCATAAAAATCCCTTTCAATAGTGGAGGTAATGCCTAAACATTGGTTCAGGAGGGTTCCGTTTCATTCCCCTTTGAGATCAATCCCGTTGTTTCGATCTCTTTCCAGAGCATTTTTTCGACCTCTTCTATGGTTTTGGGCCTCCATGGTTGACCAGAGCGGTTATGATGCTGCCTTGCGATTATCCATGTAAGAGGGTCCTGACCTTGTTTTCTCTCTTTGTCGAAACTCATCTCAATTCCGGCAACGAATGCTGCTGCCTTGTCAACCGGCTCATATGACCGGTGTTCTTTCAACATTCTTATGATCTCCTCATCGGGGAGTTCTCCATAGAGCTCACTTCCGGGTTGAGTGGTTTCGCTGCCAAAGAATGCCCGGTTTAGTCTCCATCGAATGGTTTGGAGCAGAGCTTCGTCGTGTGTAACTCTTGGATGCTCTTCTCTGTATGCATGATATTCCTTCGTCATGGCATTGATAGCTGGGAGTAGATGCCTCAAATCCCATTTAGATTTTAGCCATTCGA
>JAZDKD010000139.1:0-3185 GCA_043803345.1 Pseudomonadota bacterium | reverse complement strand
GACCAAAAAAACATGACGAAGGGATGACCTTTTTTCGTAATGACAAACCAGGGACATCCACTGCAAAAATCCGGGCCGGTTACCCCGCCGCTCATGAAACGCTACTTCCGGATCGACGAGGTGGCCGTCTATTTCTCGATCTCGGCGCGGACGGTTTACCGCCTCCTGGACGAAGGGGATCTCCAGGCTACCCGGATCCGAGGTTGTGTCCGGGTGTCGGTGGAGGAGATACAGAAGTATGAGGAGCAACTTATAAATATTGATCGGGATTGAAAGGATAGATTCGGTGATTTGAAAAGTAGGCGGTGGAAACAGCTGTATAAGGAAGGTGCGTTTGCCAACACTTAACCATACATCATGAATCTGGCCGGAGATATTAAGCCGGTGAAAAATCAATAGCGACAACCTTTAATCTGGAAATGTCTCCGTTATTTCGTGCAAAAGCATAGGCTTCTTTTTCAAGCGACGCAACAATATCTTGGAATTTTAGCCAGCCTTTTCCATCCAAAGTCTTCCATCTTTTCTTACAACCAATATAAGCGAGCAAGAGAATCCCATGACGGGACTTGATATCCCGTAGATATTGATCGGCCAGTTGCAGTTTTAAAGCATCTTCCAATTCTCTATAGGCCCAACTATCAGCGCATTTGACTTCGATTCCAACAGGACCTTCAGTATTGGGATGACTGAGACGAATGTCTGGTTTTTTCCGACTATCGACTTCCTCTTCGCGATGGACAGTATAATAATATCGAGATGTCAATTGCAGCCTATCGGCAAACCATTTCTGCATCTCCTCCTCAGATGTATCTGATCGAAACAGTCCTCTGGTACTGAAGTCACTTTTTTCAATATGGTTTCTGATGTCATCCAATCGGTCCAAGGCCATTTTGAAAAGATCCTCCGATGTCTTAGGTTCAACACCGAAGTGGATGCCGAAACGGTTCACATCCTCCGGCTGCCAATCGGTAAACTCGGCATCCAACACTGCACGTCTCCGCGCCAGCATCAGGAAATAATCCGTATGCGTTGATATCCGTTTATCCTTGGCTAATGAAAGCAAAGCCTTGTAGGTATCCATTCCGCTTATTTCAGACAGTTTAGTCGAAATTTTACTGCGAAACTCTTCGGCGTGGTCGCGTTCGTCAAGAGAATAGGGTCCATTATGGATCGTGTCATCAATTGGACGAATATGTTCATAGATCAAAGGTATAAACCTTTTCAAAGTGGGAACGTTCTCGTAATATTTCTTATCGGCCTCGGTTGCGAATCCGTGCCGACTCACAAGGGCGCTACAGAGATGAAGCATCAATTCATCTGCATCCCTACTGGGCAAAGACGAAAGATGTCTTTCGAGAAATATTACAGATGCTTCTCCCGAGGTAATAAGCCATGTCTCAAACATAGGCAGGAATACGCGGCGTTCGGTAATGGCCGATCTGGCTCGTCTTGCGGCAATTCTTGCCAATTCATTGGAATTTATAGCTGAAGATTTCAGAAGAATACGGAGCGTATAGTCCAGGTTTCCAGTGTTTGGTGGATTGCCTTTTTTAAAAAGATCAAAGAGATCCGGGGCGCAAAGATTGACGAGGCCTTCCGGAGCATAGACCAATTTTGCCAGAACATCATGGGGACATTCCTGATCGGCAGCGATAGCGTAATCTGCCGTAACACATGCAGCAATGGTCGACCGGACAGCTTCTGGAAAAATATCGGCCAACTTGCTTAGCCAGTCGGGAAAACCATTTAATTCCCGCATGGCATATCTCGCTGCTTTGTTTAATTCATCGGTAGACAAGGACCGAAAATCAAGACCATCTATTGCATCCAAAGCCAATCCGGTAAGCCCGACAGGGATTCCATTTTCGAATTCCTTTCGGGATGAGGTTTCATGGGGCAGTGGTGGTGACCAATCCCGCCACATCCTTTTGAATCCGGAGCGGGCCGCTTCCGCGACCTCATTACCGTATTTGGGAATCAAACTACGCCAACTGGCTTGACCCCATGAGTTTCCCGAGCCCTTATCGCGCATTTCGTAGCGAAGAAAATGAAGGGCACTGAAATTTTTCCCTTCTCGGATCGCATTGATCTCTTGCAGCAATACCTCCTTGTTTTTCTGATGTCTTTTTTCCTCTTCGCGCCTACGCTTCAGTTCATCAGCCCTGTGCTTGCGTTCGAACGCATTTTCCCTTTTGGAACGAGGCTTCACGTATTCGTTGAGCTGATTTTCAAGCTCTATGTTGCCCGAAACTGCGGCTCTGATACTCGGCACTGTTTCATCTCTGCGGTCTGTAAAAAACAAAACATGAAAGATGCTGTGAAGCGCTAACAATCTATCATCCAACTCTCCACGATTTGCCAAATCATCCAACAACCATTCAAGATCAGTGGCGCTCAGATCCCAAAGAGTCTCACTGTGATGAATCTGATAAAGTTGATTGACGACAGGTGGAGAAATACCCCCTTTGGGGATACGTTTTTTCCGAACGGTTTCCCAAAATATTTCTCTGACCAGGGGCGGATGTTTTGAAATCGCAGTCTTCAATTCTCCATGATCTTCGTGGTAATCGTCATGAAATCTTTTGCCAATTTTGATCATAGAGAGTGCATCAATGACAACCGCGAAGGGTATTTGTTCTGTTGGAAACTCTTTAAGAATTCGCGTTATGGCTTTCGCGATGGGCTGGACTAGCCAGGCATAACGTTTTGATATTTCATGCTCCTTCAGAAAGGGCTTCTTTTTTATCAGTGTCAGCAATTCGTTAATAAGGAATAGCAGCTTATCCGGGGGGCATGTTTTTTCGGCAATACGGGATAGCACTCCTGGCATTCCCCTATAATCGTTAGGGATAATCTGCACGACGGAACGGAGAACGGTAAGCAGGTGCCTGACCGACATTGCCTGAGGGAATAATTCCTCACAGAAGGTTCCTAATAGTCTTGGCGGTATTTGTTTGGCTTGTTTTACAGCATACTCAGTGACTTTCCTCAGTTGAAAATCTGTACAGGCAGCAGATACGGCGTCTATTGCGTAATGCCGAATCTCTTCCTCCTCTTTCCCATCCAGCGCAATTGCCATGGCAGCTTCGGCACAAGAGGCAAGGCGGCCTTGTGCGATCAGTCTTAGCAGCAACTCCCGGTAATCCGTTTCCTTATGATACTTGTCAAGGGCATATAAAATCGTG
>JAZDKD010000138.1:0-2513 GCA_043803345.1 Pseudomonadota bacterium | reverse complement strand
TGAAACTTATCCGTATAAAGATATCAAAAAGAGGAGGCGTTAAATGAAAGATGTCCAAAGCATATATCAGCGGAAGCTTACCACCCCCCAGCAAGCTGTAGCGAGGATTCCCAGAACATGTAATCTGTCATTCGGGCTTGGCCCATCCAACCCGCCTTCGCTCCTTGCCGGCCTCGCCGATCGGGTTGATGCGGGTGATGTCGACGAAATCCATCTTTATTATCAAATCGCAAAAGAAGCGGCCAAGCCTCTTTTTAAGACAAAATATCTCGATCGACTGCGCTTCCATTCAAATTTCATGACTGATCTGGACCGGGGCTTCATCCGGGAGGCGGGAACACCCTCAGTTATCGATTTCATGCCATGTTATCTGTGGCAACTCCCCAGGATATTGTCAGACTTCAATCAGATGGACGCCTTCTTGATCACTGTCTCACCGATGGATAAACACGGCTATTTCAGCCTTGGGACTAGCTGCGATTTTGCTTCAACAGTCGCCAGAAATTGTGGGACGCTGCTTGTTGAAGTCAATGAAAACATGCCTCGCGTCTTCGGGGAAAACCTTATACATGTTTCCGACGTTGACTCGATAGTTGAGAATCACGCACCCTTACTGGAATTAGAGGAACGACCATTAACCCAAAAGGACATTTTAATTGGCTCCAAGATTACTGAAATGGTCCCCAACGGCGCCTGTTTACAATTTGGTATCGGGGGAATCCCTAACGCTGTCGCCAAATCCCTGACTAATCATACCGACCTGGGCATTCACACGGAAATGCTCACCTCGAGTGTTGTGGATCTCCACGAAGCAGGCGCTATAACCAACAAGAAGAAGACAATTCACCCTCTAAAAACTGTTTTTAGTCTTTGTTGGGGCACGAAAAAACTCTATGATTTTATCGACGACAACCCATCTGTGGAAAGCTACCCGTCCACCCACATTAACGACCCTGCAGTTATTCAACAGAATGATAATGTCGTCTCTGTAAACTCTATTATAGAAATCGACCTCCTCGGTCAGGTAAACTCCGAATATATCTCGGGTCATGAATTCAGCGGAGTGGGAGGCCAAAGAGATTTCATGAGTGGAGCATTCCGCTCAAGAGGAGGGATGTCATTCCTGGCTTTCTATTCAACGACAAAGGATGACCAGGTGTCCAAGATTGTCCCTCATCTCACCGGCCCCATCACTGAATCAAGGATGGAACCCATGTGCGTTGTCACTGAACATGGCATTACCAATCTGAAAGGCAAGACAAATTCTCAGAGGGCGCTTGCCCTTATCGAGATAGCGGCTCCCCAGTTCAGGGAAGAACTTTTGAGGCAGGCCAAAGAAATGGGTCTTATAAGATGATAGGTTTTAGATATTTGATAATATGGCTGAATCGTCGACAGGCACATCGTCTCGAGGTGAATAAGGCCTGAAGGTGGAATACTTGGCGTCAAAATAGGCTGTTACCATTCCAATTGGTCCGTTACGTTGCTTTCCGATGATGATTTCAGCCTCACCTTTCTTTGGATTATCTTCGCTCTTGTTGTAAACTTCATCTCTGTAAATGAAAATGATTACATCCGCGTCCTGTTCAATGGCGCCGGATTCTCTCAAATCCGCAAGCTGGGGGCGTTTGTTGGGACGTTCTTCAACCTTTCGGTTTAATTGCGACAGGGCAACAACCGGAATGTTAAGTTCTTTGGCCAAGGCCTTTAAAGATCGAGATATTTCTGATATCTCCTTCTCTCTAGAATCACCCCTCCCCGGCCCCTTCATTAGTTGCAGGTAATCGACGATAACTAACCCGAGATCCTTCTCCTTTTTTAACCGACGAGCTTTGGCGCGAATTTCCAATGTGCTTATCGCCGGTGTGTCATCAACATAAAGTGGTGAATCCGATATGTTTCCCACAGCGAGGGTCAGCCTTCCCCAATCCTCTGGAGTTAGATAGCCGGTCCTGAGACTCTTGAGATTCACTTTGGCCTTGGCGCAAAGTATTCTGAGCGCAATCTGTTCCTTACTCATTTCGAGTGAGAAAATCGCTGTGGGACGCCCGTACTCGGTGGCCGCGTTCATCGCCACATTCAAGGCGAAGGAGGTTTTACCCATCGATGGCCGTCCAGCGACAATGACCAGATCTGAGTTCTGGAAGCCGGCGGTCATGGCGTCGAGATCACGAAAACCTGAAGCTACACCAGTTATATTTTCTTTGCGCTCGTAAAGTCTCTCAATTGTCTCAAAACTGCTTTTCATCAGTTCAGAGATGTGGCTGAAAGCAGATCCAATACGTGACTCACCTACCTTAAAAAGAATCTGTTCCGCTTCGTCCAGGAATTCTCCCACGTCTTGTTGGTCTTCGTAACATCGAGTGGATATTTCAGTGGCGGCGGATATGAGCTGTCTGAGGATCGCCTTTTCTTTGACCACTTTAGTGTAATGGAGAATGTTCGCGGCGCTGGGCACGGCGTCGATAAGCTCCATCAGGAAGACAGCTCCACCAACGTTTTCGAAAACGCCC
>JAZDKD010000137.1:0-2167 GCA_043803345.1 Pseudomonadota bacterium | reverse complement strand
TTGCCCTTGACGTGAATTCCTCACCAAACATTAAGGTTGATCCCAAATCATTCAAATCGTCGCTGTCAGGAAATTCATCAGTCGCTGTGGCTGTGAACACCAAAGTTGACGAAGAATCGGACGCGAACTGGCTGGAAATCACAGCCGCTTTTGATTCAAAGAATCAAAAATTCGATGACGCCGTCAGAAAAACCATTCCGATCAGGGGCCTTTATGCCCCGATAACCAGGATTGTTCAGGGAGGGTTCTCCGGTACTATAGACATACCAATTGTCTTTCCCAAGTATGTGGAGAATCTCATTTCCCAAAAGGGCGGTTCCAGAGACGTAGCCATTTCTTTAACAGTGAGTCCGCACGATTGGTCTAGAATTACACCGGGCTTGAAATATCTGATGCGTTATCCGTTCGGATGTATTGAACAAATTAGTTCATCAGTGATTCCTCTTGTGGGGTTGCGGGATTTGGCTGCCACGGGACAGATTTCTGAACTTTCTGCTATAGATGTCGAGGATTTCTTAAAAAGTGGGATTGACAAAATTTTAGGGTCCCAACAGTTGACTGGAGGTTTTTCATATTGGCCCGGACAACTTAATACAACTCCGTGGGCTTCCACTTACGCTACATTTGCATTAATCGCCGCTTCCAAGGCAGGCATGAAGGTTCCTGAATCAAGCCTGAATCTGGCCTCCAAGTTTCTAAAAGAATCGGTATTCAAGAAAGACAGTCAGGCTAATAATTACCGAGGACAGTCGGATTTATATTGGATGTTATTCTCCCTGGCTGAACTTGGAGCAATAGTTCCACAGGATTTGCAGCCCTTTTTCAATGACTATCGAAATCTGTCCGAGGAATCTAAAGCTCTTCTGTTAATGGCCTCGAACAAAATCAACTACCTCAACTCAGAGCGGCAGAAAGAACTGACAGGAAAACTGGCTCCAACTGAATCCTACGACAAAAAAGACACTCTGGACTCTCCATGGCGAGAACTGGCGGCATGCCTGATGGCCACCTTGGAAATCGAGGCCCATTCCAAAAAAGCGGATGAATTTGCAGGAAAATTGCTAAAAGGGCTTCGACCTGATGGCGCATGGATCTCAACCGCCGACACGGGGTGGAGTTTGCTTGCTCTGAGTAGGTATTTTAAGCAAAAAGACAAGTCTGCCAGAAAAGACAAATCGATAAACCTCACGGTGGATTTTGGCCAGAAAGAATCGTTCAAAGTGAATCTTAAAGAAGCCGCCAAAACACTGGAACTCAATCCTGCAGCTTTGCTCAACAGCCGGAAGATAGCTTTAAGAACCGATTCAACCCAATTAGTCAACTTCAATCTTTCGCTAATATATCCGGACTATCCTTCAGAAGAGACAACCAAGACCAAGGGATTTAGTTTATCCAAAGAAATCTCCAATCTAAACGGGAACAAGGATATTAAGGTAGGAGATGTAGTAAGAATTTCACTGGAAATTGGGTTTCAGGATAGTTCGAACAAACCGGTTACCGGTAAACTGGAATTTCTCGCGCTTGAAGATTTTGTGCCGGCCGGCCTTACCCCAATAAACTCTGAGCTTAAAACTGAAGGCATGGATGGTGAATCTTCGAACAATAATTTTGAAGGCAGAGACGGAGCCCTAGGATTTTATCCGTCATATGTTGAGATTCGCGATGACGGCGTAAGGGTTTTCAAAAACCAAATTTACGGTGGAACCTACAGGTTTTCTTATCTGGCAAGGGCTGTAACGGCTGGAGATTTCTGGATGCGGGGCTCGAGGATCTCGGCTATGTACGATCCGAGGATTAAAGCCGAGATCCCTGGCAAAAGAATCAGAATTCTTGGAGCGACGCGATAGAAGCTGATTATTTAGCTCCAAGATAGGTTAGCACCAGGGCCATGGCAGTCGCCGAAACAACGAAGCAGACAGCTATGGCCACCCCGAGAAGTCCGACCATAAGATTGACTCGGTTCACAAGAAAATACCCCTTGTTACATGAAATATTTGACTTACTGTATTATATCATAGGAGATACATTGATGGCTATAAAAAACATGGTAGATGGTTACGTGGATATCCTATCATGTAGCTTTAGGTTAAGTGTTTATAGCCTTATTTGACGGTATTGGATTAAGATTGAGCAATGACAAGATCGGAAACAAATTTAATTACATGAT
>JAZDKD010000136.1:0-2258 GCA_043803345.1 Pseudomonadota bacterium | reverse complement strand
ACAAAATTGTCGGAAGAGGAAAAATTGCCAGTTAACATGAATTTAATGTGCTGTTCCAAATACCATGTCGTACAAATCTCCGCCATAACTAGTTTGCAATGGCTCTCCTTCGATCAATTTAAAAGTTCGCGCTCCGTCGGTTTGCCTTTCAGCCCTAAGAAATATGGCGCTTTCCATCTTATTGTCATAAAAACCATGTGAAAAGTCATATTGATGCGTAACGAAAAAAACCTTGATGCGCTTTTCCAATAATGCGCAAATTATTTGCCTTGCAATCTCCGAGCCTTCTCTTTCGTTTGTGGCCGCAAATGATTCGTTGAACAGTACGACGGAATTTACCGATATGTTGTCTACAATATCGCTCATTCTGCTGAGTTCTTCATCAAGTTTTCCGCTATTCATAGCTACATCTTCTTCCCGTTTGTAATGCGTGAAGAGCCCCTCGCAGACATTCGAACAAAAAGCCTCAGCTGGCGCATACATACCGCATTGCATCATCAATTGGGCCAAACCTATGCTTCGCAAAAATGTCGATTTGCCACCTTGATTTGCACCCGTGATTATTACAAGGTCTTTATTGTCAGCGTCAACATCGGTGCTCACGATCTTTTGTTTCATGGTCAAGGCAAGACTGGCGTCATACAGCCCTCTAAAGGAATGCTTACGTTCTTCAGAAAATGCCGGCGTAGGGAAACATACCGGCTGACCTATTTGGGCAAGCTGCCCGTACAGATTCAGACAGCCTACGTAAAAGGCCAATTCGGTGCGCAGCATGTTAAAGAAACTGTTTATATGGCTGGAAGACTGAGCGAGCGCATTGGCGACAAGATTGATCCCCCGGTCTTTTAATTCTGACAGCGCTCTGAATCCGGATTCATCGCGGGGATGGACATGAAATGTATAGGCAGGCGGTTTTTTTGAAAAGATTTCTTTCATCCAGCCCTGTTTTCTGTGTGGTGGTTTACGAAGTATGTAATTAGAGCCTTCATTGCCTCTTCCCAGTTCAGCGCTAATCAAAACCCCCTCACGAAATCTCAGGGCCTTCAAATGATTTTCCATGTTGTCAAAATATTCGTCGTCAAGTTCTTTCTTTATCATGGCGAAAAAGGCTGTAAAACCTTCTGACGCAAATTTGTCGGCATGTTCATCCGCAATATTCTTTAGTCTCCTCAACAGCCCCACAAACATCTGCATCATTTCTGTGGCTCCGCTAAGAACCCCGCTGGGAGAACGGGTAAAAACGCCCATCCAGTGTCTTCTCTGGTTTTCTATCGATTCTACCGGGATCTGGTAAATATTTCTGACCACAGACGGATTATTCAGACAATCTTAAAGGATATTTTGACGATATCGAATTGTATATAGATCAGTTAACCCACAAAGAACAGCTTTCTTTGCTACTTCAAATAGATATTTATCCCCGAGCGCCATGGCGTAGAACAGCGTATTTAATTCGAGGTCCTGTGTCAGCGCTTGTTCATTCAATGGTGATTGCCGCTGCAGGTCAAAATCCTGATCTTTATGCATAAGGAAAGCCTTCATGATTTTATGCGTTCCTTTAAATAATCGTATGTGAGTCGATATTTCTCGGCGATTGACATAGCGTAAGAAAGTCCATCGGCAGGCCTTCTTACAATTTTATAGGTTCGCAATGCAGGATTTTCAGGAACTATCGTGCTGACCATGCTAACGGTTTTCTCACTTAAAGAAGCCAATTCATCTATGAAGGTTACGAAAACACCTAGCGAATCTAATTGCATTATTTTTTCGATTACTTTCTTACTCAAAAAAACACCGTCTTTTAAGGTTGTGGAAGTGAAGATCTCATTCATTATGAAAATGCTGTTAGATGTGGCTTGATCGAGTATTGAGTGAATTCTGACCAAGTCATCCTGTAGCTTGCCACGGAGATTCTTGATATTTTCTTCCCTCTCAAAATGCGTGAAGAGCCTGTCGAATAGAAAAAGTTGGGCTTCCTTGCCCGGAACTGGACATCCCAGGCTAGCCAGGTAATGTAACTGCCCGAAGGTACGGGCGAAGGTTGTCTTGCCGCCCTGGTTAGGCCCAGAAACCACAATAACTCGCTCACGGCCTTTGAGATAAAAGTCATTGCATACGACGGTCGCATTTTCGCTAATGAGTTTATTTGCGAGGGCGAGGTCAAATCCTTCATAATCATAAACTTCCTTGTTTTTATTTGTGATATGAGGATAACAAAAAGTCAGTCCCGCTTTCTTGAATTTTGCAATATAGTCCAA
>JAZDKD010000135.1:0-2594 GCA_043803345.1 Pseudomonadota bacterium | reverse complement strand
CCTACAGTCTGCTGACGAATACAATTTTCCAAGAGGTTATTGATAGACCGGAAGTAATGTTAATTCTCAAGGAAGCTTATTCGTCAAATAATTCGCAAATTCTTGCCAAAAATCGAGGTAAACTTTTCGCCAAACTTAGCGACACGTATCAAAGACTTGTCGACAAGGGGTTCAGACAATTCCATTTTCATCTACCTAACGGATTAAGTTTTCTCCGATTCCACATGCCATCAAAATTCGGAGACAGCTTATTCGAAACCAGATCATCAATTAAAATCGTAAATACTCAAAAAAATAGGGTGGAAGGATTCGAGGTTGGGCCTGGACATTCAGGGTTTCGATTTGTTTTCCCCCTTACTTATGAAGGTCTTCACTTGGGAAGCGCTGAACTTGGGGTTTCTTTTGACGCACTGAGGGATTCTCTGGAAAAACTGTATACGCCGCAGACTTTCGCTCTTATGATAAAAAAAGAAAAAATCCAACAAACTGTTTTTTCAGAGGAGAAAGGGAAGTATCGACTCACCGAATTGAGTGACGAATACGTATATGAATCCATAGACGGTGACAGTCTTCTCGGGAGCAGAAAACTAGGCTTGAATGATCTTATGAGGATGCTGATCGTCGGACAAGTAAACAAAGTGGCCAGACCACAAATTGACAGAGGAGATCCTTTTTGCATTCAAGTTTCCGTTGAAGGAAAAGATTATGTGGTGACTTTTTTGCCGATTATGAGTATCGGAGGTAGCCACTCAGGATATTTGTTTTCGTTGGTTGAAGATTCGTCTTTTTCAACCCGTTTGAATGATTTTTTGTTGAAATTTGGCGGTTTTACAGTGTGCCTGTCGGTGTTCTTCGCTCTGATCTTTGTAAGTGAAAATAGTCGTAAAAAATTGGCTGAACAAAACAGGCAAATTGAAGAGCAAAGTTTCAGGCTCCAAAACATCACAAGCAACATGGGTGAGGCTCTTTATGTAATCGATCTTTCGGGATTGATCACGTTTGCAAACCCAGCGGCAGAGACTCTTCTGGGGTCGTTAGCCAAAGAACTATTGGGTCAACCTGCTAATCTTTTCTTTCGATTTGAGTCGAGTCTTAATTCAGAAGGAGGGGTATTTCCGGATCCTGCCCTGAAAGCAATCGAGTCTGGCGCAAAAGTCTCCGATGAATCAAATTTGAGGATACTCGCGACTGACACTGTGGTCCAGGTTTCGTTTTCCGCGGCGCCGATCATGGAATCTGGCACGGTGACGGGAGCCGTTACTGTCGTCGAGGATATCACTGACAAAAAGAAAATTGAGATTGAATTAAAAAGAAGTGAAATTCGTCTCAGATCAGTTGTTGACAACGCTTTGGACGGTATAATCACTGTCGATATGTCAGGCAAAATAGAAACATTCAATCCGGCAGCGGAATTTATGTTTGGGTTTTCCCATGATGAACTAGTAGGGAAAAGCGCTGGCGCATTGATGCCGGAACCCTACGCATCGGGGTTTGATTCATTTGTAAAAAAGGCTCTCCTTCAAAGGTTCGAAAGACCCTTTTCTCAAAAGACTGAAGTAATTGGCAAGAAAAAAGATTCCAGCACGTTTCCGGTTGAACTCTCTATTAGTGAAATACGCTTGGGCACTCAGAGAATGCTGCTTGGCATAGTTCGAGACATTAGTGATAGAAAGAAATTTGAGCAGGAGCTAATTGACGCCAGGGAAAGGGCCGAACAGGCGTCGAGAGCAAAGAGTGAATTTCTGGCGAATATGAGTCACGAGATACGCACTCCAATGAACGGCATCCTTGGGATGACCCAACTTGCGCTCGACACCGATTTAACCCATGAACAGCGGGATTATTTAAATACGGTTAAATCATCATCGGATCTCCTCTTGAGACTCATTAACGATATTCTGGACTTTTCTAAAATCGAAGCAGGCAAGATGGAAATTGATTTCGTGGACTTCAAGCTTCGAGACACAATGGCGGATACAATTCGGGGATTGGCTGTCCAGGCAGATGAAAAGGGTCTCGAGTTGTTGTTTCAGGTTGATGAAGGCGTGCCGGACAACCTGATAGGCGATCCCATCCGTTTGCGACAGGTCATCTTCAACCTTGTAGGAAACGCTATTAAATTTACCCTAAAAGGTGAGATAGTAGTTAGCGCAAGCTTACAGAGTCAGGATGATTCTTTTGTGATAATTCATTTTTGTGTGTCTGATACAGGAATTGGTATCACAAAAGAACAAATGGAAAAGATCTTCAGGCCATTCGATCAGGCCGACACGTCTACCACGAGGCGATATGGCGGAACCGGTCTTGGTCTTTCAATCTCAACGCGTCTTTTAGAGCTTATGCATGGAAAAATCTGGGTTGATAGTGAATTGGGACAAGGGAGTAGATTTCATTTCACGGTACAATTTTCACAACAAACCCATGCTACTGCCAGTATAGAACTCGCTACACCTGAGGCGCTTCAGGGTGTTCGAACGCTAGTTGTCGACGATAATCTCACCAACAGGAGAATTCTGCTCGGACAATTATCTAATTGGGGGATGCTGGTAACCTTGGCCGGCGGTGGCAGGGAAGCGCTCGAGATCATGAAAAAA
>JAZDKD010000134.1:0-2416 GCA_043803345.1 Pseudomonadota bacterium | reverse complement strand
CTTGTCCATGAAGTCCATGTTGCCTGACCAGCCTGTAGCAATTGCAGGTTTACCGAGGCTCATGGCTTCTGCGATTGGTAAACCGAAACCTTCTGATCGGTGTAGCGAAACGTAACAATCTGTCCGGGCAATCAGCGAATTCAGTGACGGTCTGTCCATGTAACCATCTATTAGGATTATGGCTTTTCTTCCCTGCATCCTGTCCAGAATTGCCTGTCTTGCGTCGGGGCGATAACAGGAGTTGCTGATTTTGATGACTAGCCGGACATCATCCTGATTACGCCCAAAGGCTTTAAAGAAAGAATCGATGACGCCAAGGGGATTTTTCCTTTCAGGCACGCTAAGGAAATCGGCCATGGTCAAAAACAGGAACGAGTTTTCCGGCAAGCCCAATGATGGTCTGGAGATGGTACGCTGGGCTTTGAGGCTTATTGAATGAGGCACCTTGAGGACAGCCTTGGGTGACTTTCTAGACAGAGCGTCCCGGCAGAATTCCGAAGCAGTCCAAATCTCGTCATAGCATTCAAATGATTTGAGAAACTCGCAAGGGAATTCGGTTGTTTCCCAGACCCAATAGCCAATATTATAACGATCTGAAAAAAAGCCGGGCCCCATGCCTCGGATCAAAGCGGGAGTCTGGTCTGCATTAACGTGGGCCAGATTTACAGCATAATTCGATGATCTATCATTAGAATGTGCATGCCCGTCCTGCATGCGCGAATGGCATCCTAGAGAAAAATTGATCGCGCTGACGGGGATCCCAACAGCGTTGGCGGAACGAATTGTGGACCTGACAGATTCTCCGACGCCGGATTCCGCTTTGAGATAGCCAATGACATTCAGACCATTGGTTCCAATGCCTTTTTGTTTGGGCGCAACTTTTTGCTGATGTTTAACAATATTAAACGATTGCAACAACCTCTTGTTAACGGATTCTCTAATTTCATGACATCGCTCAAGGCCAAGAATTCTTTTCACGAATGCTTTGGCATTACCGGAAATCATTTCGAGAAAAATTCGACTGTAGCGGCGTATTTTGGATATTTCATTGTGGTCCATCGCTCTGTGACGCTGCTTTGTGAATTGAGCCGCAATAATCATCAACGCTCTACTTTTCATAAGGTTTAACAGATCATTCAGACAAGTCTTGGGAGCCATGGCATTCTTCAGGTCCTCACGGATTTTAAAGATAAAGATATCATCCAGATCGTATTCTATTCGAGCGTTATTCACAAACCAGTGACAGAGTTCGCAACCCCCATTTGACGAAGGTTTGGGGAAATGAGCTTGTAGGTCCGACCTGGAATTGTATATCGACTCGCAGAGTAACGTTACAGGAAAGTTTTTCCCGTAAACCTTCCGGTTGTAAGTCTTGACAAATCCAGGGTCACATGAAATGTCAAACGGGTCTGACCCAAAAACAGAACGAATATCCTTGTTCTGTCTGTACAAATCTCTCACTGCTTTGGGAATGCTGATGTTGGAGTCGGCAAAATGGCCAAAATGGTATGGTTGACTGGAATAAAACCTAGCCCCGTTTTCATGGAGCTTTTCGAGATAATTCTTTTTCAGGTCCTTGACGACATTGGGCAACCCACTTGATTCAAAACGATCTTCGTGGCGGGAAAGCAACGAAAAGCCGTTTACGTCGAGTCCGCTAAAGTGGAAAAAAATCAGCGGACAATCTCCGATCTTACAGGACCCATCTTCGTGAGTTATCTGCCTGTGTTTGAGATTCCAGTAAGCTACGTTCATCCCGGGGTTATGATCCACCAATACTTTTTCCACAAAGGACGGTAGAAAATCGCACCATTTTTGATCGACAAATATTCCGTCAGCAATTGCAACTCTGCAATGATCAACCAACTTGTTGCCCCACCACTCAATAAACTTTTGAACTTCGTTGGTGGATTTTACAGCGAGGAATCCGAGGTTGTAGACACCGGATCGCAATATGTCCAAATCACAAGGTTTGCGCTTGTCTTTGAGAGGTTCGGTGAGATGAGGCGTTACGACAGCGTCATGAACTTCTAGCAGATTAAAAGTTTTTTCCAGTGAGTGAAAAACGTATATATCCGGGTCGAGATAGATTACCTTTTCGTAACCGTTGGTGAACAAATGCTTAAATACAAATGGCTTAACAGCGGTATTGAGCTCCAGTATATCATATTGGAAACACATCTTGTTTCTGTCAGGAATTGGCATGTTGAGAAAATTTATGACGTGAAAAATCTTTGAGGTATAAAAAGCGGGGTCATAGGCGCCATCGACAATGACCACATAGAGGTCGGACGTTGTATCGACCACCCTCACTGACTGCATGAGTGTTTTGGCGTAATGAAAATAAGTGCAGGAGACGATAGTAAATACGGCTCGCTTGGTCATTGGTTCCCCCCAATGTAAGTTTTATAGGCTA
>JAZDKD010000133.1:0-6132 GCA_043803345.1 Pseudomonadota bacterium | reverse complement strand
GGGGATTGCGAAAGTTAAGGTGGCAAGCGCCTGGGACAGGCAAATCCGGAGGATACAGGATAATTTACTATTGGCGGAATCATCGAGGACAAATATGGCTCCTGACGATTTACGCCAAGAACGAGGCCGAGAATATCCCGGCGCATATCTTGAAGGCGATAAAAGAGGAGATTGTAGATGACTAAACGTGAAATTGGTCAGGAAATCCTTGATGGGATCAGGGCTATCAAAAAGGGGCAGGGGCGGAAGTTCGTAGTAAAGGAACTTGCTCCTGTGAAAGAGATCCGGGAAAAACTGGGTATCAGTCAATCTGCCTTTTCCAGTCTTTTGGGGGTAAGCATGCGCACCCTTCAAGATTGGGAGCAGAACCGGCGGGAACCAAGCGGAGCAGCCCGATCTCTCCTTTTCATT
Source organism: Pseudomonadota bacterium (assembly GCA_043803345.1). Lineage (GTDB taxonomy): Bacteria > Desulfobacterota > Desulfomonilia > Desulfomonilales > Desulfomonilaceae > CAJBEZ01. The sequence goes on along the minus strand of JAZDKD010000133.1, from coordinate 5,721 downwards.
GCTGAGAACCGCCCAAAAGTATTGCTGGAAGTTTTTTCCCAATTGACCAAAGCCGCGTAGATATGGCCATAATGGCCAATGGGGAACGTTGTATCAAGGGTTTTCCCTGGAGGAATGCTTCAAGGCAATTGCCGAAGAGCCATTTTTCCTGTAGCCCGGCAAAAGAGCGCTACCTACAATTCCGGAAGACGTTCCTGTCTGGCTAAACTTGGTAATTTCTCGACTTTGATGGCGTTCCCAGCGACTTTCATGAGTCCTTTGTCATCGCTGTAAATGCAGGAAGCCCCTTGAGCCAATGCGGAAGCAACAATCATCAAATCGGCTTTGATATCCCTGTTGGTAAGATGCTGATCGCCTCGCTCTTTCTTCAACGACTTGATATTGGTTTTAAAAAGACGGGCATAAAATGAGGCTGCCTGGAAATCAAAAGGAGGCAGATGGTAGCCTTTCCTCAAGTGATCAATGAATCCCAGGTGATTTTCAGCAGGAACATGGATCAGGATTTCAGCAAGAACCGGCATTGGAATCAAAGCTGTAATTTTGTTCTCTTGAAGATACTCCAAAAAAGCTTTAGCTTTTGGAACCATGCCTTCCTGGCCGGAAGATGCAGTTCCCTTAATTCCCCAAATGACAATATTTGAGTCAAGGCAAACCAGAGTCAGCTTGTTTTTAGTCATCTTTCCGGATTTCCTTTACAAAGCCCTCCGGGTCTACATCTTCAAAGAATTTGCCGTATTCCCTGGAAATCGTTTCCATTGTATCAACCATCGAACCATCTTCATAGCTCCCAATGCTTTTGATGACAAATTCTTCAATGGAAAGGTCACATAGATTCCAATGGGCTAACCCATTCAATGAGACGATGGAATACAGCTTCTTGCCCAGTTCCTTGGCGATTGATTGGGTAGTGCGACAGCTAATGGTGCGGTTATCCGTGGTTTCAATCAATACCTTGGGATCTTTCCCCCCTACCCGGATAACCTTGCCCAGAATGGTAGTTTCGCCAGTCATGGGGCGACTCTTTTTCAATTCCGTTTCAGGAGTAATCTTAGCTAGGGGACCGGCTTTGGTGTGAGATTCCTCAAAATCAACGGAGCACTTATGTCGTCGGGAAAATCCGGAAAGTTTTTTCAATGACTCGAAAGAGTTGCTTCCAATACAGGACAAATCCCCAGCGTTGATGGCGTTCGTAATCAAATGGTAGGCCTTGAACACTCGTTTCTCATCGTTGGGAAGGAATTTTAACCGAATGCTTCCTTTTGTCAGGCCCACAAGGCTCAACGAAAGACTTTTTTCTTCTTGGAGAGAACCTGTTGGAATTAGCGAAGTAATCAAACTATCGATTGCTTCAATGACTTCGGCAAGCTCTTTTGCCCGGATTTTTTCAGGGGAGGCATCACCATTTTGAAAGTGAATTTCAATGTATTTTTTGGACATAGGGAACACCTCCTTTTCGTTAAGCATTATAGTTTTGATTCGGTTCTGAAATCAATGACAAAACAACTTCTTCATTATATATTGTTTTCATGACCGGTACCAAACCAAAATCGAAGAAATGCTCTTCCGATAAAAATCACTTGAATAAACTATTCGCATGAAACATCAACCAACTTGAGGTCACAAAGTGTGACCTCAAATTCCGGGTTATTTTCACAGGCTCTTGAAAACTTGAGATGCCAGTTTGGCACCTCAAGTTCCGCTCAATATTCCCATTTATGAGCACCTCACAGTTCCATTTCCTTTCAACCGAATGGCCGGACATTTTTGAATCCGCCGCCAAGGTTGAGGACCTCGCCCTCTCCGACCCGCGTACCGCGTGTTTCTATGCCCGTCGATCCCTGGAATTAACCGTTGCCTGGCTCTATAAGCATGACCCAGCGCTCACTCTTCCTTATCAGGATCATCTGAGCGCGTTGATCCATGAGCCCACCTTTCGGAACCTGGTTGGACCAGCCGTCTTTGCGAAATCACGTATTCTCAAAGACCTTGGCAACCTTGCTGTCCATAGCAATAAAACCGTAAGACCGTTTGATTCTCTCGCAGCAATTAAAGAGCTTTTCCATGTGCTGTTCTGGCTGACCCGCACTTACTCCCGTGGTGCCAAGCCGGTTGACGGTCTCACCTTTGATCCCGGCAAATTACCTAAAACGACAACTTCCCCCTCACAGACAGTTGATCAGCTCCAGAAACTGGAGAACCAACTGCGTGAACGCGATGAGAAGCTTGCCACGCTCCTGTCAGATAAAACCAAACTAAATGAGGAGCTTCAACGGGTCCGGGCTGAAATATCCGCTATTAAACAGGCCAATACAGCCCTTCCCGATGCTCATAATTATTCGGAAGCAGAAACCCGTGACTATTTCATCGACCTCCTGCTCAAGGAAGCCGGGTGGGCTCTTGATAAGCCCCAGGACCGTGAATACGAAGTCAGTGGTATGCCCAATCAACAGGAAAAAGGGTTTGTAGATTATGTCCTGTGGGGTGATGATGGCAAGCCCCTGGGACTGGTTGAAGCTAAGCGCTCGAAGAGAGATCCTCGTAACGGCCAACAACAAGCCAAGCTCTATGCTGATTGCCTCGAACAACAATTTTCCCAGCGCCCGGTAATATTTTACTCAAATGGCTATGAACACTGGACATGGGATGATGCTTTCTATCCACCCAGGCCGGTTCAGGGTTTCTATAAGAAATCCGAACTGGAACTCCTTATCCAACGCCGGACAGCGCGTAAGCTCATAAAAGATGCCGTTATTAACACGGCCATTGTTGAACGGTTTTATCAGACTCGTGCTATTCGCCGTATTGGTGAAGCTTTTGAACATGACCATGATAGAAAAGCCCTGGTAGTAATGGCAACCGGAGCCGGGAAGACCCGCACCGTGATAGCTCTGGTAGATGTTTTAATGCGTTGTAACTGGGCCAAACGCATTCTTTTCCTGGCTGACCGGGTAGCGTTAGTAAACCAGGCTGTAAATGCATTCAAACGGCACTTGGCGGATTCCTCCCCGGTAAACCTGGTTACGGAAAAAGATACTGAGGGTCGGGTCTATGTATCTACCTATCCCACGATGCTGGGGTTGATTGATGAAACCAGGGATGGACAACGGCGTTTCGGAGTTGGACATTTCGATCTGGTGATCATCGACGAAGCGCATAGATCAGTTTATCAGAAGTATCGGGCAATCTTCGAATACTTTGATTCCCTCCTGGTAGGCCTGACAGCCACACCTAAAGAGGAAGTCAGCCATGATACCTACCTATTATTTGATCTGGAGCGCGGTGTCCCGACGGACGCATATCCTCTGGATGCAGCAGTGAAGGATGGTTACCTGGTTCCTCCCAAGGCGGTATCAGTCCCTTTAAGGTTTCAACGTGAAGGCATTGATTACGAAGACCTTCCTGAAGAAGAAAAGGAACAATGGGATACTCTGGAATGGGAAGACGGCTCTCCTCCTGATCGGGTCGAAGCGGAAGCAGTAAATAAGTGGCTCTTTAACACCAATACTGTTGATAAAGCCCTGGAACACCTGATGACACGCGGGTTAAAGGTTGCCGGGGGAGATTGGCTGGGAAAGACGATCCTCTTTGCGAAGAACCATGCTCACGCTGAGTTTATCGCTGAACGGTTCAATATCAACTATCCGCATTATAAAGGGGAATTCGCCCGGGTGATTGATTTCCAGGTGGAGTATGCGCAATCCTTGATTGATAGCTTCTCCAATTCCCACAAAGGCCCGCACATCGCTATCTCCGTGGATATGCTTGATACCGGAATAGATGTTCCGGAAGTATTGAACCTGGTTTTTTTCAAACTGGTTCGATCAAAAACGAAATTCTGGCAGATGGTTGGACGCGGAACCAGACTATGTCCTGAGATCTTTGGTCCTGGCAAGAATAAGGAATTCTTTTACATTTTCGATTTTTGCCAGAACCTGGAGTATTTCAGCCAGAACCCTGATTCAATAGATGGGAACCTGAATGAATCATTGGGGAAGCGTCTATTCAAGGCACGCCTGGAATTGATCGGTGAACTTGATCAAAGGGCCATTAAAGACGGTTCCACGATAGAGCCTGTTGTGAAGGAAAACCCTCCTGCATTTGGAATACCAGGCACTGAACAGGAAGTCCGTCGTGAGGTGGCCTGGCTCCTGTGGAGGGAGGTTGCTGCCATGAACGTAGATAACTTCATTGTTCGTGCAAAACGCCGACTGGTGGAAAAGTATGCCCGAATAGAGTCCTGGAGCATCTTGCGTAGCGATTCGATCAACGAGCTGGGTCATGAAGTTGCCGGTCTGCCTTCGGAATTGGATCCTGAAGATGAAGAAGCGAAGCGATTTGACTATCTGTTATTAAACCTTCAGTTAGCGGTTTTGCGATCTGAGCCCTCTTTTAACCGCCTTCGTGATCAAGTCAAAGAAATAGCCGGGCTCCTGGAGGAGATTGCAACTATCCCCATGGTCCAGCAGGAATTGGCTTTGATCCAGGAGATTCAGACAGATGAGTGGTGGGAGAATGTGACCACCCCTATGTTGGAGATGGTCCGGAAAAAGTTGCGTTCCTTGATTAAACTGATCGAAAAGCAAAAGGGAAAGGTCCTCTTTACTGATTTTGAAGATGAGAAAGGCGAGGGGATTGAAATTGAACTTCCCGGGGTTGGTGGTCCCGTAGGGTTCGAGCGCTTCAGAGCAAAAGCCCGGGCATTTCTCAAAGCACATGAGAATGATATGACTATTCTGAAGCTGCGTATGAACCGGCCTCTCACTCCTGAAGATCTGGAACAACTGGAAAAGATGCTCATTGAAAGCGGTGTCGGCAAACCGGAAGATGTGAAAAAAGCCAAGGAAGAATCACATGGGTTGGGGTTGTTTGTGCGCTCCCTGGTCGGCCTGGACCGTGAAGCCGCAAAGGAAACCCTTGCCGTCTTTATGAGTGGCAGGACCATGACGGCTAATCAAATCGAGTTTGTAAATATGATCGTCGATCATCTCACCGAGTATGGGTGCATGGACCCGGAGCTGCTATACGAATCTCCTTTTATTGATTTCAACCCTCAGGACGTTGATGGAGTCTTTGATTCTCCCGATGTGGACGCGCTTATAGCGATATTGGCAGAGGTTCAACAGAGGGCTGCTGCTTAATATGGAGAAACACTAATATTGAAAACCATGAAACGCAGAATACGAAAGAAACTTCATATAGGGGAATTCCAGGAATTTGGATTTCCCTTGAAGTTCAAGGTGCGACCGGATACAGGTGATCCGGAATACGATGCTTTTGTGGATGCATTCATTGAGGAAGTTGAACGACTTGAACTTGGCTTTGGCGGTGGTGTCGGGGAGACCTGCGATGGATATGTCGTCAACTTTCAACGTGTGAAACGCGGGCGCAGATGCGGCAGCGTTAATGAAGCGCAACGTCAGGCGCTTCAACAGTGGCTTCAAAATCATCCCCAGGTTTATGAAGTAATAGTGGGTCCCTTGGCGGATGTCTGGAATAGCCCATTTGAAGAAGATGATGATGATGAAAAACGAGAGGTGAAATGAAATGGCTCTTTGGCTGGTTCGATGCGGGAAATCTGGAGAATTTGAACAGCGCTTTCTTGATGATTCCAAGGTATATTTGACATGGGAAGAGCTTCAGCAGGATCTTTCCCAGGTTAAGGAACAGATTGATCTTTATTCTCTTCTGACAAAATCTTTTCCAGAAGCGAGTGTGGGAAAA
>JAZDKD010000132.1:0-10584 GCA_043803345.1 Pseudomonadota bacterium | reverse complement strand
GCACTCAAACAAGTAAGATCCACTCAAGCTCGGTGGAAAGAACACCTTTCCAGTTGTCACTTGCCATGGGTCGCTACGCCTTTTGATCTAGAAGCAATCGACTTCCTGAAATCGCTCGGCATGAAAATCTGGAAAGTTCCTTCAGGAATGGTGACGAATGAAAGATATCTCTATGCGGTTGCAAAAGCTAGAGAAGAAACTGAAGGTGAGATCATTCTGTCAACTGGATTATCAAACATGAATGAAATAATGAATGCCTACAAGATTATAGGAACGAGATTGATTATATTGCATTGCGTTTCGCTTTATCCTACTCCGCCAAGGGAAATGAATATTGGAATATTTAAAGAATTTGGATGGCGCTGGCCATATCAAGGGTTATCCGATCATTCCGAAGGATACGAGATGGCGATTGCTGCGGTGGCTCTCGGGGCTACAGTGATCGAAAAACATATCACGCTTGATAGATCATTGCCAGGGCCGGATCATGCTTCTTCCCTTGATCCGTTTCAGTTCAAGGAAATGGTTCGGTGTATCCGTAATGTGGAACTTGCTTTAGCGGGAAACAATAAGCCAGCCTTGGGTGAATTGGACAAGATCAAAGCGATCCGGGATAGGATGGAATTGATTTGAAAAAGTTGCGGCTCCTACTATTTCAAGAATGTGAACGCACTTGTGAAGGTTGTTGCAATAAACAATGGGACCTGCTGAAGTTGCCAGTGGTTAAAAGTTATCTAGGATATGATGAGATTTTATTGACTGGTGGCGAGCCTTTACTACGACCGGATGTTATTAAAGAGGTAGTATCTACCATAAGATCATGCACATCAACTCCTATATATCTTTATACGGCTAAATTGGATAAGATTCCGCTCTTCATGAATTTATGTCAGTTGGTAGACGGGATAACCTTAACCTTACATAGTCAGTCCGATGTAAATTCTTTTAGGGATCTCAATTTTATAATGAAGGATCGGATCGAAAAGAAAAAAAGTATGCGATTAAACGTATTTAAATATGTGGATATCAGTGGAATAGATACATCAATTTGGAAAGTCAAGGCGAATATGGAATGGATCAATCCATGCCCTTTGCCTAATGGAGAAGTATTAATGCGTCTGCGAAATGAGGCTGAAAAATAAACCTTGATTATCTTTTTATGTTTCGGTATAATTCTTCTCGACTGGGTGATTTATAAATGGGACGTTTTATATCGAAACATAGAATGACCTCTTGGAGTGTTGAGACGGCAACGTCCAACCAGATGCTAGTCCCATCTTACCCTAGTGCTCCAAGGGGTCATTTTGGTTTTAGGAGAAGCCAGCCCGTAAATCCCGCATGTGGTAAGCTGGCTTTTTTATTGGAAGAGTAAGGACGGCTGAACACGAGAAGGGTAGGCATCACTAGGGGGAACGGACTAAATATCAATCTCCCCGTAATGTGAGCATACAGGTTAAGAGCAATATGGCAACGCCGGGCTGACATCCTTAACTGTACCTGTAATAGAATCCTTATAGAGCCAATTCCTAAAAGCAGAGTCCGACCAAAAGCTACGCCCGAACTTTGTCTGAACTACCCCCAATTAATAATGGAATTCTTATGATGGCATTGTCTTTGCAAAAGGGACAAATAACCGCAATGCGGAGGTTTGTACTATGGCCTGCAAAGGCAAAAAGGGCAATAAAACTCGCAAGTAGCCTCTATCATAAGGATTCAAAATGTTTGAAACCATTCGACGTTGGCTCAAGGAGCGGCGGGTCCATCCTTCGGCTCATACCAATTGGGCGTTATACGGGCTCTCCGAAAACCTCCAGACTGCCACGGGAAGGGTCATCACTGAGGATGCAGCGTATAAACTCACCATCGTTTATGCTTGTATCCAATGTCTCGCCGTTACGGTAGGCTCACTACCGTTCTTCGTTTACAAAAAAGTCACAGAAGATTCCAGGGAAAAAGCGACTGATCATTATTTATACCGGATACTCCACGAGGAACCCAATCCGGAAATGGTGAGTCTTGTTTTCCGTGAGACTATGATGAACCACTTGGCCGGCTGGGGGAACTTTTACGCACACATTGCATTTGACGGGAATGATCGGATAAATAGTTTATGGCCTCTCAGTCCGAAAGAAATCAAGATGGAACGCATAAACGGTGAACTGTTCTATCGGTACACACTCCCATCAGGGGAAGAACGCATTTTACCAAGAAGAGAAGTATTTCATATCCCCGGCTGGGGATTTGACGGATTGAAGGGCTATTCTCCCATTACAATGAACCGGGAATCTATTGCGCTTACGCAGGCGGCAGAGGAGTTCGGGTCTCGTTTCTTTGCGAACGATGCTCGGCCAGGGATAGTACTCAGTCACCCAGGCAACTTGAGTGAGCCAGCTCAGGACAGACTTAGAAAGTCATGGGAGAAACTTCATGTAGGACTTGAGAATAAGCATCGTCTCGCTATTCTTGAGGAAGGCATGGATATCAAAACCATAGGTATTCCGCCTGGGGATGCTCAATGGATTGAACTCAGATCCCTTCAGATTGACGAAATAGCAAGGATTTTCAGGATACCTCCTCCAATTGTAGGTATTCTTACGCATGCCACTTTTTCCAATGTTGAAGAATTAGCTCGGCATTTCGGAATGCTCACGATCAGACCGTGGTGTGAACGGATTGAAGCGGTTTCGAATGTTCGTTTCTTCAGCCAAGAGGAAAGAGGGGTCTATTACACAAAGCACTTGATGGATAGTCTCATGAGGGCGGACATCACGAGCAGGTATGCGGCTTATGCCACTGGGCGGCAGTGGGGATTTTTATCAATAAATGATATCAGACGCATGGAAGACATGAACCCGGTAGATATGGGTGATATTTATCTCAGCCCAATTAATATGATTCCCTTGGATCAGGTAGGTAAAGCACCACCGCCTCCGCCGAAAGAGCCATTCGGTTTTGGGAGAAGTGAATCCAGGAGCGCCACGGATGAAGAAATAGCTGCTGCACTTGATAGAGTCAAGGAACGGCATGATTTAGAGCGGGACTTTGAACCTCTTCTAAAGACGACTATCGCACGATTCGTGAACCGTGAAAATATAGTACTGGAAAAGGCAATCAAAAAGCATATCTCAGAACGAAATCTAGACACTTTCAGATCCTTCATGGATCAGTTTTATTCCGACTTCCCAAATTATATCAAAGAAGCCTATGGGCCTGCTATACGTGCGTATGCGAGCGCGATCCAGGGCGCGTCCGCGCGTGAGGTTGGCGATCCCGACGCTGAGAATATTAATATCAACGACTTCATTGATAATTACCTGACTGTATTCATCGAGGACCATGTAAGATCGAGTCGGAACCAACTTGATGAAATCATAAGAAACACTGACAAAGAAAAGCAGTTCGAGGAATTGGCAAGGCGGGTTTCTGAGTGGTCTGAAACCAGAGTTGACAAAATAAGTTCAGATCAGACTGTCAGACTCAGCAATGCGGTTGCGAACAGTGTCTTTTTTTTTTCAGCCGCAGTGAGTTTCCTTGTCTGGATCACGAGGGGTGCTGAGCCATGTCCATTCTGCCAAAAAATGAATGGAAAGGTGGTTCATAAAAAGCACTTTTTCGTAAAGGATGGGATTGAAGCAAAGCGGGGGTTCTTGAAAGTTTACGGCAAGAAAAGATTTCCGCCGATCCATCAGGGGTGTATTTGTTCTGTGACATCAATTGGTGTGCGTTGATGCTGGGGATCTCGTCATGTACTGCACAAAGATGCATTTTTGAGCGAACTCCTCGGCTTTGATGGGCGTGAAAAAGACGGTGGACAAAACCACGATTATTCAAAAGGCCCCCTTGTCTTAAATCACGCCCACTTTATTTTTAGATTCGCATTTCGCGTCTGGGTTTCAAAGCAGGCATGGCTCGCAACGGATCTCTGGTTTTAAGTCAACCGATGGCTCGCAGCAGTATCACGGTTTTCACAAAAGCTTTGGCTCGCAACTAGATTTTGGTTTTCATCAATTTTCTGACTCGCATAATTCTATTAGTTTCCAATTCACCAATGGTTCGCAACAGAGAAATGGTTTTCAAAATGGCTCGCATCAACACAACGGATTTCAACAAAGATATGGCTCGCATCAGAGTTATGGTTTTCATTGGAGATCTGGCTCGCATCTCGTGACTGGTTTTCAAAGTACCCCTGGCTCGCATTTGCCAAGTGGTTTTCAACCCATTTCTGGCTCGCACTTTCCAGATGGTTTACAGATGTATTCTGGCTCTTTCCTCTATGCCGACTTCATCAGAGGGCCTATCAGGTCCTTTATCTCAAGATAGGCGGCCACTGAATCTTTTTGCCTTTCCACCTGTGCAGTCAAGACTTTGTTCTCATCCAGAAGGGCCTTATATTTCTTCTCAAGCTCAAAATATTTGGCTTTCCAGTACACCTTTGAATCTGTCACGTCCTTCTGTTTCTTCACAGGCGGGAATTTCTCAAGCACCTTGTTAATAGTCTCTCGTTCCTTGCTTTTGTCCTTGAGTTTCCCAACGGCAAGGGTAATCTCTTCCAGGACTTTGGGCACCTGAGAGACTCCGACTCGTTCCCTGACCGTCTGGACGACATGAGGACCTAACTTCCGGCTTTCCTCGGGATACCAGTTGTACGCCCATGACAACATGGTATAACGGTTTTTGGGAATATGGCAAACTTCCCATAGGAAGGCGTCAAAGGACAACTTTTTGTAGCCGTCAAACTCCTGGTACCTGCCGGTTTTGTCTAGATAGAAGAGCCTCTTTATTAACTCTTCACCGCGACTGATCATTTCAGCGTTGAACTGTTTTACCTGGTTTACAAGTTCGTTAATGGGTTGACTGTCGTACTCTTTTTTCAAGACTTTGAGATCATACTGCATTTTTCAATCCTCCATCCCTTGGGTTTAGGTTCGCACCGTTAACATGGTTTTCAAGCTTCTTCTGGCTCGCATTGCGTTGATGGTTTTCAACATGGCGATGGCTCGCATCGCTCGCGTGGTTTTTCAATATTCGATTGGCTCGCATGACCGTGTTGGGTTTCACTTTTGATCCGGCTCGCACGACGAAACTGGTTTTCAATGCCCCCCTGGCTCGCATTGATATCCTGGTTTTCAAAGAATTGATGGCTCGCAATTCTTTATTGGTTTTCATTAAACGAATGGCTCATTTTTTCAGAAATAGTAAGGCGCTATAATCGACCTTTCGTCATGTCCGCCGTGCGTCACTGACCACGGCTGAGTCATTTCCTCACCATTCAGGGTATGTGAAACTTGCCAAAAATGACTGAGGAATAACTTCACGGTTTCGTTCCATGCCATATTGTGCCTATAGCCCGGTGTAGCATCCGGGTGAGTGTTCAAACGATACCGTTTCCGCTTTTCTGCGTATGCCTTATAAAGATGGGAACTCGGTTGCTTGTTGAATGACTCCTTCACATCATATCCCAACTTTCTACCAAGATTCGACCAGTCTCCTTGGACCCCGGCTTTCCTCTTTGGCATTTTACCCGTTACCGGATCATTATGTCTTCCGAGAAAATGCCACCAGCTTGAGATATGGGGAAAGTCCCTTAATTCTACCCGGTGTTTCAGGATGCCTTCGCCTTTGGCTTTAGATCCACAGCTAGGGCAAGCCCATTTTCCATCCTCATCCTCAGCGTCGGTTGAAATGTCGGCTCCGCACTTGGCGCACACGGGCACAAACTTGAAATAATAGAGGCAGATCAATTGAGAACCTATTGCTGGGCCTATCCCCGGAATCTTAGTGAGCCAGTCGGTCCAGATCGGGAAAGATTCAATAAGTTTTTCCATGGCGCGGGCTTGCTTGCTTTTGAGTTGTTCGAGCCCTTGGATTTTGAGCTTGCCGGTTTTATCCTTTTCACCGTGAAGAAGGAAAGACGTTTCAGGGGGGATGTCATAGGCGTGGGACCTGTTCATGATCTGGACGATCATTTTCGTGAGGGCCTGGTAGTTTTTGACCTCGTACTTGAGTTGTTTGGCAACCTCGGTCCAATCTCTTTCGTGGTTCATAACTTGGGTTTTGGGTTCAATGACGTAGGCAACTTGGGTTTCCATTTTGATCTCCTTTCGGGTTTAGGGTTAAACGCATCTTTTGTATGGTTTCCAACTATGACCTGGCTCGCATTCACGCTTTGGTTTTCAACACGCGAATGGCTCGCAATCGATTTCTGGTTTTCATTTGGCTGATGGCTCGCATCATTTATTCGGTTTTCAATAATTAAGTGGCTCGCACGGACGCCTTGGGTTTCAGAGATCCACTGGCTCGCATGAGGACGACGGTTTACAAAGGGTTTCTGGCTCGCATCCTCTGTCTGGTTTTCAAATTACAGGTGGCTCGCAGCTCGCCTCTAGTTTTCACCTCGAAACTGGCTCGCATTTATGTTCTGGTTTTCAGTCAACCATTGGCTTTATAAACACTATTCCTCTTTTTATCCCGTGTCAAGTAAAAAATTTACCAATAACTTTATTTCCCTATCGCCCACCGTCAAAAACTCAAGGCACCATTTTTGCAATACGACATTTAGAAAGTTAAGGGAGTAATGAAATGCCATATCCGAATGAACACGCCTGTAGGCTTGCCGAACCTGGGAAATTTGATACATTCGCCCGGAAGAACTGTGAAATGAAGCATGGCAAGCGTTGTATTGATGTCATTTTCGGGATCAAAAGCGGAAAATCTGAAATGCAGGCCATGCGATATTCCAAAGAGGTTTGGTCAGCGGATGAGGCCAAAAAGCATTGAGGCGGCCACAAAGGTTCGTTCGAACCTGCCGGGGAATCCAAATCGGAGACAAACGAAATGAAAGAAGAGCGCAGGATTATAGGATCTGAAATCAGGGCAGTCGAGAAAGACGGAAAGCACAGTCTTGAGGGGTACGCTGCTAAATTCAATACGCTGTCCCTGGATCTTGGGGGGTTTTTTGAAAAAGTGGATCGCGGCGCCTTCGGCAACAGCCTGAAAAACGCCACTGATGTTCGAGCGCTTCACAACCATGACCCAAACCTTATTCTGGGACGGGTATCAGCCAAGACTTTAGAACTTTCCGAAGATGATGTTGGCTTGAAAGTCAAGATCATGCCCCCAGAAACGCAATGGGCCAAGGATCTTATGGTCAGTATTCAGAGAGGCGACATTTCTCAAATGTCATTCGGGTTCAGAGTTCAAAAAGATGCTTGGGAAGTCAATGAAACCAAAGATAACATTCGCACATTGATGGATGTTCATTTGATGGACGTTTCCAGTGTAACATTCCCGGCCTATACTCAAAGTGAAATCTATGTTCGATCGTTTGATCAACTCGGATTGAACTTTGCGGAAATACAAAGAATTATGGTAAGATTCGAACATAATTTAGCCATAAGCAATGAAGACCGTGAGGCGATCCTCAAGACGGTCGAAATCTTGAATACGATGGCTGCGGATGAGATCATCCAAGATGCCGATGAGGAAAAGCAGAAGGCGAGCCGACTTGCTCAGCTCCTTATCATACAGAAACAGTTGAATCTACGGGATAGATTAGGAGGTTAAAAATGAAAGTAGAACTCAAAAAACTTTACGACGAACGCCTGAAGATCGATGCCGATCAACGGGCGCTGGTGGATAAGGCCACAACAGAGAAGAGAGGTCTTACTACCGATGAGGAAACGGAATATAACAAAATGGATGTCCGTTTCAATGAGGTAACAGGCGAAATTAAGAAACTAGAGGAAGTTGAGAAGCGTCAAGTAGCCATGAAGGATCGGGCCGAGCAGCTTAAACAGCCCGTGAATGATCCGATCAAACCCGATCCAGTAACCACCAGGCAAGATCCGTCCGACTCCATGAAAGAGACACGAGACTCCCTCGCTAAAATTGGCATTAAGGATTCAAAGAAGTTCGCCAAAATTCTTATGACCCAAGAATATAGGGATACTTTTGAGAAGTTTCTAAGAGGGCAAGTACCCAAATCAGCGGTTATGAGTATGATCGGTGATGAGGAGTTTAGGCGAACCCTTCAAGCAGATAAGGACACCGTAGGAGGATTCCTGATTGCTCCGGTGGCGTTTGTGGCTGATCTGATTATGGACCTGCACGACGAAACCTTCATGAGGGAAATCTGCGGATCGATTAATATGCCAAAGGCGGAAGAGATCAGATATCCGGTTCTGGACGACACTTTTAGAGATCCCGCGTGGACATCGGAACTCAAGACAGGCACCGAAGATGCTTCCATGGACTTCGAAGCCTTTACCTTCAGACCACATCCTTTAGCCTTAAGGGTAAAAGTCGGTCAGGATTTGATCGACAATGCTGCTATATCGGTTGACGGTATTGTTAGATCGGAATTGGCTTATAAACTGGGGATCGTGGAAGAGAAACACTTCCTGACAGGTAACGGCGGCGGGCAACCATTGGGGGTTTTTACAGCATCCGCGAATGGTATCTCAACGGGCCGGGACGTTTCAACCGGGAACACTACAACTGAGATCAAGGCTGACAACTTGATTGAAGTAGTTGGAACTCTGAAATCCCAGTACCGTAGGGGATGTAACTGGATTATGCATCGGAACTGGATTACCAAGGTGCGTAAACTGAAGGATGGAAACGGTCAATATCTGTGGGCTGCTGGTATTACAACCGATAGACCAGACTCTATTTTGGGTTATCCAGTGAGAGAATCGGAATACTCACCCAATACCGCAACGACCGGGCAGTATGTCGCATGTCTCGGCAACTTCACCTTCTACAAGATCGTGACGGCCATGGATATGAGGGTTGCCGTGCTCGATCAGTTGTATGCGGAAACAAACGAAATCGGTTACATTTTGAGGGCAAAGATCGACGGGGCACCCATTCGGGAACTCGCCTTTGTCCGCAGCAAATTAGCATAAGGAGGTGAAGGATAATGAACCTTTTGGAACATGTAAAAATTACGGCAGGACTGCAAGGGTCTACTCACGGCATAGGTGCAACAGCGGGGTTGGCTTCCACATTTCTGGATATGCAGGGCTGGGACGGGGTATTGTTCACGTTGATTAAAGTCAGTTCGGCAATCAATTCAAGTGGCACCATAATCATCCAGCAATCGAGTGCTGCAAGTACCGGCGCAGGGATTATGCAATCAACCTTTAACTCTGGCATTGGTCCGCATTTCACGAGCGGGGTTACACAAAATGCCTATGCGATTGATGTGGTTAGACCACTCAGGCGATATGTCAGGATAAGAACTTTGACATGCACTGGTGTTGCCCAGGTTGCCATCCAATATAAGGGTAGGAGACTTGGAAGCACTGAGGCGAAAGTCAATATCCAGACTCAGAGTGGTGTCCATCTTTGCACAACGTAACCAGTCGGGGGGAGGGTAACGCCTCCCCTTAATTTAAAAGGGGGTGAAATATATGGCTACTACAGAAATTGGCCATCATGTGAAAATGGTTTACAGGGATCAAGCTGGCCGACTGGTTGTCCCATCGAGTGCGTCTATTATTGTTGAGGCTGGGGGTTTGCTGTGCGCGAAACCATCAACAGGTGGGATAGGAGCGATGTGTGCAACTGGTATAGCGAATACGCTGAGTAACCGGGGGGTTACTATTCTGAAGACTACCGATTCAGTCGGTGTTGATGTATTATCTCAACCAACAAAGGATACGGTCGGAAGCTATAAAACAATTATTTGGGATACCACAGCAAAACGTAAACTTCGGCTTGCTACAGCAGCGGGGTTACGAGATGTTAGGTGCGGCAGTTCATCGGCATCGGTCATCGTTACGACCACTGATTTAGGTAAATTAGCTCATTTGACTTACCGAGGTTATGGACTTAACGCATCAATAACATTGTTGGCTGCCAGTACCGACAGATGGGTAATTACTGGTATTTCACCAGCAACAACTGCTGGGGCGAAATATTGGGTTTTGTCATCTTGTACTTAACCTGAAACCAAAATCGAAAGGAGAACGATTTTATGACACAAGGCAAAGGTGCCCGTAGTAAACCAGTTTTAGAAGTTAAGAAAGAAAATCCTGTTGTGCCCATGGTTACTAACGGGCACGTTCTTGTTCCGGGCGGAATTCCAAGATTAAGATCAAAAGTTGCGATTGTTGGATTTGCGCCCAGCTCAATGGCAGATGCCAGGGTGTATTTTGGTGATCCGGCATTTGAGATTTGGGGAATCAATCAACTTTATATTGCATTCCCGGCAATGGCGAAACATGCCACTAGATGGTTTCAGATCCATACGCGCAGGGAGTATGATGCCGCAGTGAGGGACCATGCTCATCATAAATGGCTTTCAGAACAAACGCTCTTCCCGATCTATATGCAGGGGAGGGATCCTGAAGTTCCGATGTCCATTCCATTCCCGAAAGACGAAATCGTAAATATATTTAGTCGGTACTTTACCAATTCGATTTCATGGGAAATTGCATTGGCTATTTATGAGGGATTCAAAGAGATCCACATTTATGGCGTGGATATGTCAACGGACGCGGAATATCGCGAGCAGCGTCCATCCTGCGAATATTTTGTCGGCTGGGCTAAGGCGCTCGGGATTAATGTTGTGATATCGCC
>JAZDKD010000131.1:0-2980 GCA_043803345.1 Pseudomonadota bacterium | reverse complement strand
CGAAGGAGCGGTTTGAGAATCTATTAACTCCGTGCGTAAGTCAAAAATCAGACCGCCTTTGCAGTGGAACCAATAAACGCAAAATCGGCAACGCGCTTAAAAAGTTTAGATATTCTTTTGAGAAGCGCCAGTCTGTTTCGTCTTATATCTGGTTCTTCCGCCATTACCAGAACTGAATTAAAAAACGTGTCGATAGGTTCCCTCAGCTCGGTCATAGTCTCTAGAACAGCGGAGTAGTCTCCTTTGACCAGGGCTGCATCGCATCTTGCTTCGACGGACTCGAGTGTCTCATATAGAATTACCTCGGATGAATCCTGAAGCAACTCTGAGACTAGTTCTTCAGCGCGTTGGTCCTTCAAAATATTCATAACTCTCTTGAACGCCACTAGAATGGATTCAAAATCTTCTCGTCTTTCCCATTCTGACAGCGCTTCTAAACGTAACCTAGCTTCGAGAACGTCTCTGAAGTCCGCACGGACTACCGCCTCAACTAGATCAAGAGAAAAACCCTTACCCGAATGAAAATTTACAAATCTAGTCTTGAAGAATTCCAGGATGTCAGATTCTATTTCTTGGCTGGGCCTCGACATTCTTGCCCCAATGAGGCCTACCGACTGACCAACTAACGAAGGCAAGTCGGCTTTCCAATGATGGTGGATCAAAATCTGGATGATGGACAGGGCATGCCTTCTCAAGGCATACGGATCCGCTGCCCCGGAGGGGATCAAACCGACGCTGAAACACCCGCAAATTGTGTCAAGACGGTCTGCCACTGAAAGCACAGCCCCCACTACACCACCTGGCAAATCATCTCCCGCACGCGTAGGCAAATAATGTTCTCTAATCGCTGTAGCAACATCATCTGACTCACCATCCATGCGGGCGTAATAACTGCCAATGATCCCTTGAAGCTCCGGGAATTCATAAACTATTCCAGTTTCTAGATCACATTTGCATAGCACGGAAGCCCGCTCAATAGCAGGCTTCTTTTCCGGTACCCATAAATCGCCCAAAGCCATTGCTATGGTGGTGAACCGTTCAACCTTTTCGAAAGCGGTTCCCAACTTTGAATGAAAGACAACTCCTTTCAAAGCGTCTAGTCTGCTAGACAGTGGTGTTTTCCTATCTTCCTTAAAATAGAATCTAGCGTCTTCCAGTCTAGCCTTCAGAACACGTTGATGCCCTTTTCTTGAAACGTCTTCGTCCCGGACGGGTGTGTTGTTCACTGCAATGAATTTGTTTGTTATCCGCCCTCCACTATCTTGCAGGCAGAAATACCTTTGGTGTTTTTTCATGCAGGTGATAAGGATCGAAGCTGGAAGTTCCAGAAAGTCATCAGAGAAGCTTCCCATGATGGGGTAAGGACTTTCAACTAGAAACGAAATCTCCTCCTGTAGAGCGTCGTCTTCAAATGGAATAAGATTTTCCGAAGCAGCCATGGCTTTAACGCGGTTTCTTATAATTGCTGAGCGTTTTTCAAAGTCGATTTCAATTGACTGGTTAGCCAATGAATTACGCAGATCGTCAAAACATTTTACCTGGAAACTTTCGGGGTGAACAAATCTGTGACCAAAACTCGCTGATCCGCTTGAGATGTTTCCAAATTGGAATGGTACTACTGAACCATCCAGGATTGCGAGGATCCAATGGATAGGGCGGACAAATCTCACATCGAGATCCATCCACCTCATGGTCTTTGGGAAATAGATCTTTTCTAGAATCTCAGGCATAGCTTTGGAGAGAATTTCAACCGTTGGTCTACCCGGTTGTTTCTGGACAACTCCAATAACCTCACCCTTGGGTGTCTGTATTCTCAACAGTTCTGTGACAGACACACCCTGACTCCTGGCAAAGCCTTCGGCAGCCTTTGTGGGGGCTCCAGAATCGTCATAGGCCGCAGTAACCGGTGGCCCAGTTTTTTCGATGGTTCTCGAATCCGAAGCAAGCTTTAAGTCTGATACAGTCATTATTAGTCGTCTCGGAGTTGCGAAAGTATCCACGGAGCCGTGGGAAATTGAAGAGTTTTCCAGAAAACGGGAAAAGATCTCCGAAAGTGATCCTAATGCTGGTTTGATATAACTAGCTGGAATCTCTTCTATTCCTATCTCAAGTAAAAACTCGCCTCTCATTTCACGACCCTTCGCGTCCAAAACTGGATTTTTTCCGTAACAAAGGAAAGCCCATGGATTCCCTCTGGGTTAGGTAAGCTTGGGCTGCTTTTCTTGCCAGGTTTCTAACTCTGTGAATATAGGAAGTACGTTCAGCAACACTTATTGCGCCTCTGGCATCGAGTATGTTGAATGCATGAGAGCATTTTAGACAATAATCATATCCAGGCAGGGCAAGCGGATCTTCAGAGTCCAGGAGAGCTGTGGCCTCTCTCTCATACATCTCAAAAAGTTTCATCAACATGCTAGTGTCAGCTCTTTCGAAGTTGTAGAAGGAACCCTCTACTTCAGATCGGTGATGAACATCTCCATAGAAGATGTTTTCAGACCATTTCAGGTCATAAACGCTTTCCACTCCCTGAATGAACATGCTTATTCGCTCGAGCCCATAGGTCAATTCCACAGACACCGGCTTCAAATCGAAACTTCCAGCCTGCTGGAAATAGGTAAACTGAGTGATCTCCATCCCATCCAACCAGACCTCCCATCCAACTCCCCAGGCCCCCAGAGTTGGAGACTCCCAATCGTCTTCCACAAACCTGATATCGTGGCTAAGTGGATCGATACCTAAAGAAGCCAAAGATTCAATATATATTTGCTGAACTTCCAATGGAGAAGGTTTTAAAATAACTTGATACTGATAATAATGTTGAAGGCGGTTTGGGTTTTCTCCGTATCGACCATCCGTAGGTCTTCTTGATGGTTCAACATAAGCTACGTTCCAAGGCTCCGGACCCAAAACTCTTAAAAAAGTAGCCGGATTCATAGTTCCAGCGCCTTTTTCAACATCATAAGGCTGCTGGATCACACAA
>JAZDKD010000130.1:0-3311 GCA_043803345.1 Pseudomonadota bacterium | reverse complement strand
GCCGCGACGGTAACGGATGGCACTGTAGGGGCTCAAGATTTTGAGCCCCTACGAAATATAGCCGTTCTTGCTGGGATTCAACGTGTAAGAAAACACCGATGCCATCTCGCGTAGGCTCAAAATCTTGAACCCCTACAGTATGATGTCAGCATGGAAGTACGAGGACGAAACAAGATAAAGGATTTTCTGCGCTCAGGCGACGCTAAAGCCAGGAAGCTCCTCCCCGGATGGTTGGCGGATACCGAAAGAGCGTGTTGGAACAGCCCTTCTGACATCAGAGACAACAATCGCACAGTGGATTTCCTGTCCGGGAATAGAGTTATATTCAATATTGGCGGGAATGATTATCGCATAGTAGCGGAGATTGATTATCCGCGTCAGGTTGCGCTCATTCGCTGGGTAGGTTATCATAAAGACTATGATCGGATCAACGCTAGAGTGATCTAGAATTTACGGCTGTGGTGTCATCATGATAATTGAGCCGATTAGGACCGAAGCTGATTACAAGTCTGCAATGGCTAGAATAGATGGACTATGGGGTAGCGAACCCGGTTCACCCGAAGGGGACGAACTTGACGTTTTGATTGCGTTGACCGGAGTCTACGAAAAAAAACATTACCCTATTGCCCCACCTGACGCTCTGTCACTTCTTGAATACAGGTTGGACCAACTGGGTTTGTCTGAAAAAGAGATTGAGCGTGTAATGGAGTTTCGAAAAAGAATCCCGGAAATCATGTCGAAAGAGGGTGGGCTCAGTCCGGAGGTTATTCATTCCTTCAAAGACATTCCTTTTGAGGCGTTCTTGGTCCCAGCGGATTGATTCTCCACATAAGATTTCTCGTCGCTACGCTCGCTCGAAATGACAATCCGCTGGTCGTGCGCGACTACGTGAAAAAGGCCTGCGCCCCGATCCTCAAAAGAAATTGGTTCCAAGGTCGGCGCTCGGTCCAAACACGTCGCTCCAGTCCCTCGTAAACCTGTAAACCTGGCCAAGCCCATACAATGAGAGCGTGACAAAAACCGTCTGGTCCACGTCCCTGATTTTTTGCGTTACAGGATCCTGTTCCCGTGATTCCGAGTATCTCAGCAAAACGTTCCAGCACTGCGGGTGATAGCTAAGTCCGACGCTGGTGAAATAGGCGAAGTTGAACTGGTGCGTGTACTGGTTCTCGAGGAAAAGATCCAGGGCTGATGAAATTTTAACTTGAAGGTTAAGGTTTGTCTGACGGTTCAGCTCCTCACGAAAGTCGTCTTCCGCAAACTGATGCAGAACCTGCACAGTGTCTCCCCTGTGGTCCATAACGCCGAGATTTATTGAATAGCTCCTTGCGCGATTCATTACCGGGTCATACTCGGCCTGAGCCCGCAGATCAAAAAGAGAGTGCGGCTTTATCGCCAGTTCGGCCTGGGTGTTCGTCCAGTGCGACTTGAGAGGGGAGCGTTCTCCAAGGGGATCTTCGGCTGTCCGTGTGTTGAAAAAATCGTATCCCTGACTAATGTTGAATGACGCGATATCAAGATACTGGCCCGGAGCGATCCGGCCCACAAGCGATTGCCTCATTTCAGCAGTAAGCAAGCTGACCTCATCCATGCGGTCGGTCTCGTCGAAAAACGGATACTTCTGCCGACTTCTTACAGGTCTGTAAGTCCAGGCGACTCTGGGTCTTATCGAATGCCTGATTTTCTGAAACCCCAGGGGAGACCCTCCATAAACTTTATTAAGATCCGTAAATGCGTCTGTTCTAACCTGATAGAGGTCTGTCCGGACAGAGTTTACCGAACTGACGCTTTTACCACGCTCGTAATAGTCCGCAGCGTATCCCCTCCCAAAGTAGGTTACGGATGGATCAAACTTTAGATACCGGCCAAGAGCGACTGGAAGGCTCAAACGGGTGTCCCATTCAACCCTTGCGCCGAGCCACGCGTCATTCATGATCGGAGCGTGAAAGTAATTATAAATTAAGCTTGAATTAACGTAAAACGGTGTGTATGGAACCTGCCTGTTGAACATGGTCGCCGTCAGTGTCGGGATGTTCTGAACTGTCTTGGCGTTGTCCGGCAGATCAAGGTTGTCGAAGTATCTCGCTTCACCCTGAAACAGGAAATTGGTTGACTGCCTGTAAAGTATGGCGTTGGATTCCATGTAGCGAACTCTAAGCCTCTTGTCGAACCTGCCGCCCCACACATCAAAGTAATTCCTGTCTGACACCCACTGAAGATTGGTTTTCAGACGCGCCGCCGAAAAATCCTGATCATGACGCCAGGTCGCGTAGAAGAGATTTTTTTCAGGATCATCCGGTGGGCCAAACTTCCAGTCATAGGTGTATTCCCCGTAAAAGCGCCCCTTTAAGTCTTCCGTTGGATTATAACGAAATTCCAGCCCACACTGTATGGCTCTTTTTGAGCAGTACCTCGGCGAAACCGTGGCGTCCGCGCTGGGCGAAAGATTGATGAACAACGGCAGGCGAACATCAAGTCCCCTCAAGGTGCTGGTGGATGTTGACGGCATTAGCAAACCGGTCTGTCTTTCCCGTTTCGCAGGATAAATCAACCAAGGCAGATAAAATACAGGGACGTCTTTAATGTAGAAAAATCCGTGCTTGAGCGTGCCATAACCTTCGATAGTGACGTTAAGGTCCTTCCCCGTGATCTTCCAATCCGGAGTGGGTCCGTCGCACGTGGTAAAACTACCTTCCTGGACACTGTATTCGGATGATCCTTTCCTTTCGATTTTCTTGCCTTCAAGGTATATGTGTTGCTGTGTCATGAGCAACTTTCCGTTAAAAAGGACGCCAGTCGCCTCTTTAATGTTTATCGTTACCTTTTCAGCCTCCACAACATGGGTTCCGGCCCTGACGATTACCCCGCCGGAAGCTGTCAGTTCACCGGTCTTGGCCTCGAAAACAATGTTGTCGGCTCGAAGACGTATGTTGCCCTGCCCAAGCGTGACATTGCCCCTCGCCGAGTATACGCCAGTCTCGTGATTGTATGACAGGCGATCCGCCGACATCTGCACGGGCGAGTCGCCCGAGAGTAGTGATGAAGGTAAAACGGTTTCCGTCGTCCCCTTTGTCTTATCCTCGGCAAATGACTGGCCGGAGACCGCAATCGTGACGATGGCGACAACCACTCCTAAACGCAACAAATCAATAATTTGAAATCTGAGAGGTATCACTCGTCACTTTTCCCACAGGCCCTTCTGACTGGTCCTATCATATACAGTGAGCCCGCTGCGACAACGATATCGTTTTTACCGGCTTCGGCCATCAACGCCATAAACCCCTCTTTGATTGAGCCCACTGCGGTGGCGT
>JAZDKD010000129.1:0-5786 GCA_043803345.1 Pseudomonadota bacterium | reverse complement strand
AACCGCAACAATAAATATCAAAGAAGCGACCGCTATGTGGAGCCTTTTTCTGTCGCTCGCGTCGAGTTGTCCCATCAATCAGGCTCCTGAGGCCAAGTTGTCAGCATTGTTTTTATCAAACCCCAGTTCCAAACGTTTGAGAATTTCGTCTTCCATGCGCTCTATTAGACCGTAAAATGTCTTTGAGTCTAATGCTGATATTGCCAAGCCCCCGTATAATGAACACAAGTTGGATACCACCTCTGTGTCCACCAAGTCAATCTTGTTGAAAACCCTTATGATGGTCTTCTCAGAAAGGCTGAGTCTGTCAAGAAGACTCTCTACAGCTTTAACCCGATCTTCGACGTCAGGATTAGAAATGTCAATGACGTGTATCAATAGGTCCGCGTCAGTCAATTCATCCAGAGTAGCTGCAAACGCCCTGACTAGTGTTTCCGGTAGGTCTTTTATGAAACCCACTGCATCAGTAATTATCACTTCAGTCTCACGAGGAAAGCACAGTCTTCGACTCGTAGGATCGAGCGTTGCAAAGAGTTTGTCCTCTACGAGGACTTTAGATCTGGTCAGGTTGTTCAATAAAGTGGACTTCCCAGCGTTTGTATAACCGACTATTGACACGACCGGAACTTTTCTTCTGGACCGTAGGTTTCGCCTTAAGAATCTTGCCTTTCCGACACCGGCTATCTGACGTTCGAGAAAGCCAATCCGGCTGCGAATTCTACGGCGGTCGATTTCCAGACGGGTTTCTCCTGGACCTCTACCGCCTATGCCTCCAGTCAGTCTGGACAATGCGTCATCTTTTTCCGAGAGTTTAGGAAGAGCGTAACGTAACTGAGCCAGCTCAACCTGTAGTTTTCCTTCGCTCGATTTAGCCCTCTGTGCAAAGATGTCCAGAATAATTTGCGATCTATCCAAGACTTTAATTTCTGTAAATTCGGCGATAGCCTTCACTTGAGCCGCTGTCAATTCGGAATCAAACACGAGCACGTCGGTTCCCTTTTGAAGAGCGTCAATAACGATCTCTTTGAGTTTGCCTCGTCCTACCAAATAACGCGGATCTGGGGATTCTCTGTTTTGCATGCAAGATGCGACTACATCCAATCCACACGAGTTGACCAGTTCGGTAAGTTCGTCAAGTGATTCCCCTTTTTCCCATTCGGCGCCCACTACTCTGCCGATCAAATACGCCCTCTCCCGCTTAGCGCTGGTCTGTCTGCCTTCCAATGATCGCGCAATTTCATCTTCGAGCGATTTCACAAAAACGAGAAAATCCACATCCAATTGAGATGGATGCGCTGGCTCCAGAAAGTCCCAAACCTGATTCTTGGGATTTGGCGGCAGGAGGTAGGCAATTCTCATCAATGTGGGAAGACCATACTGATCGACTCCAAGAGAAGACACAAGATCGAACCTTAGCAAAGCCAGATCAGATAGATCCTCAGGGGACAAGGGTTCATCCCGAAGATGGGTGTGGATAAGTCGAAGCCCTCTCAACCTTCCTGCCCCAACACGCCATCCGGAAAGACTAGGAATAAAAATGGATCGGGCATCCCCAAGTATGATTCTCTGAAGCCTGCCCTTTCGATCTATCAACAATCCGAGTTGACGATTAATTTCAAAGGATATTTCTGTCAGACTCCTGGCGAGTTCATGAGTAATTACCATATTTGAGGGAACACGCCGCTTTGCAAATTTCTCTAGCCTACTTACTTGCGAATGTTTTAAACCCAGAGTGGACCCGAAAATGAAACTCAAGTAATCCTCCAGCCCCTAATATCGGCGGAAACATAGAATCAATGACTACAGAGGAAAACCGGTTGGTTGAATGTTAACATTCAAGCGTAACCGTTCGGAGTGTCCTGGGATTATCTCAACCAGTCTTCCTGTTTTCGGCTTGGATCGATAAAATCTACTTCCCGTTGTCTTCGGGAAGAATCTTCACAACTGCCCGTTTCTCGGGATCAAGATACTTCTTGGCTACTCTCAAAACATCTTCGGGTTTTACTTCCGAAATTTTCTTGATGTATTCTTCTTCGAAATTCCAGCCCAGTTCATACAATGTGTTCAACCCAAAGTTTTCTGCTCTGGACCAAGTGCTTTGGAGTGAGATCTCGTGATTTCCAATCAGGTTAGTTACGGAGTTTTTCACATCTTTTTCCGAAATTGCGCCAGATTTTATTTTATTGATTTCACCTAATAACCCCGACAGGGCTTTTTCGGCTTTCGGAACGTCACACGCAATATAAAATCCGAACAGCCCAGGCTGCAAACTTGGCCTGAAGAAAGACGCCACCGTATATGCCAGAGACTCCTTATCTCTTAATTCAAGGAATAGTTTGCCACCTTGCCCTGACAGCAGATTGTTCAACACTTCTAAAGGATACCTGTCTGGGTCCATCATGGTCACGGCGTTAAAGCCTATTGCTATGTGCGCCTTGGCTCTGGGAATCGAAACCGTTGTTTCTCTTGGTCTAACAATAGGATTTTCTTTCGGTACTGCAGGCGCTTTGAACGGTTCAGCCGGCGCCACCCCAAAAAGATTGTCCAAAATTTTGAGGGTCTTTTCCGGATCTATGGCTCCGACTATAGAAATTACGGTATTGGAAGGACTCGCATACTTTCTATAGCATTCCGTGAGATCTTGGTTGGAGAATTTGGAGACTGTGGCGAGAGTTCCCTCTTTGTTAAAACCATAGGGGTGTCTTTCAAATACGGCTTTGTTGAGCAAGTTTATGGCAAATTGCACGGGTCGATCAGGTTCTGTTTTAATCCTGTTAATAATTAGTTGTCGTTCCCTTTCCATTATTTCCGGAGAAAATGTTGGCCTGCTGTATATTGTTTCAACAAGCTTTAATCCGTCTTCTAGATGACGACTAAAAAAACTGGTAGATAGACCGAAAGAATCATATCCAGAGAACCCAGATAACCTCCCTCCCATGTCTTCAATTCTTCGAGAGATTTCGAATTCTGAAAGATCTCCTGCTCCTTTTGGAAGCATCTGCGCCACAAAATTCATTATGCCTTCCGTTTCAGATGTTTCATATCTTTTACCACCTAAGTGCGCTATTTTTACTGACACAATGGGGTTTGAATCATCTGGAACAAGTATGATCTTCATTCCGTTAGACAATGTTGTAGAAATAGGCTCTTTCTGGTCGGCCATTTTAGCAATGGGCGATCTTTTTTCGGCCGCCAAGGAGCCGCCTATGATTTTTGCCTGAGTGTCTATATTGAAGTCTTTTGCGCCATCCTCAGGTGATAGAACCGAAATGGTGGCGTTAGACGGTCTCATGTAAATTCTTACCACTTCGGACACTTCTTCAGGGGTGACTGCCCTGTTGAGGATCAGATACTTTTCTTCGTAATTGGGGTCCCCTACATCAGCCCTGGAGCTACCAATACTACGCGCAACGCCTTGCACCGTTTCCAACGAATAGACATGCTGAGATTCGAGGTTAACTTTGGCTCGATCCAGTTCTGCAACCGAGGGAGGATCTTTGGCGAGTCCGGCTACTTCTTCCATTATGCCTTCAGTGACCGCGCTGATGTTAGCAAGGTCCAATGTTGTGGAAACTACCATTACACCTGGATCTTTTGGGGTCATTGCGTAAGCTGAGATAGAGTGAACCAGCCCTTTTTCCTTTTTCAATGACTTTACCAATCTGGAGCTTTCGCGACCTCCAAGAATGTCCGCCGCCAAATCCAGTGGATTGACGTCTACAGAAACCGCCGCCGGAACGTGGAAGGCTATATGCATCCTGGTTTCACGTGAATTTTTGTCAGCTAAATAGGATGACCGAATGTCCTTTTGAATGGGCTCAAGTGGCCTGGGTGGTCTGAAAAATCCAATGGGTTTAAGATCTTCTGTCAGTTTATCAATCTCTCTTATTACCGCAGGTGTGTCGACATCTCCAACAACCAGAAAAAACATGTTCTCCGGCACATACCATTTTTTTCGAAAAGCCAATATGTCTTCTCTGGAGAATTTTTCCACTACATCCTTAAATCCGATAACTGGATATTTGTAAGGGCTGGAAACATAGGCCGTGTCAAAAAGAAGCTGGGAGGATTTTCGTTCAGGTCGTTCGGCCGATTCCAGGATTTCTTCTAACACAACCTGTTTTTCCTTGGAAAGTTCGTCTTTGTCAATTGTCGGGTGAAGCACAGCGTCTGTGAGGATTTCGAGAGATTGAGCAATGGCTGTTGACGGCCCTGTTATGTGAAACACTGTTTCATCCCAGCTAGTATATGCGTTGATTTCACCGCCGAGAGCCTCCACCTCAGACGCTATTTGGCCAAGCCCTCTCTTTGCGGTCCCCTTGAACGCCATGTGTTCAATCAAATGGCTAATTCCTCTCTCTGAGGAATCCTCATCTGCGCTACCCACCATAACCCACAATTGGGCTGTAGCGACTTTCTTTCCATGATCTTCCTGGATTAATACTTCCAGACCGTTTGGTAACGTGTGACGCGTCAACTTTCTCTCCTTGGAGTCAACATTTCTAGCAGTAACTACTACTAACAAAACACATAAAAGAATTGAAAATATCGATAAGCGGTTTGAATCTTGAACCATTCTAATGTCCTTTCAGGATATGTTCAATGTTCGGGTCAGCACTGAGATATCGCCGACATAATCTAATGACACGGGCAAAACGATTTCGTTTCAGGTAAACGGTCCGGACTGGAACATTAGTTTCGTGTTTGACTAAGTAATCTTGGAAAAATCATCCAGATTATTCCTCAATAGGAACAGTTCAGTTACTACTTCCTTTCCGGGTGACAACTCTGATATGATTCTAATATATGTTTCAGCCTGCTTTCTGAGAATGTTTCGAAGCGCTTCACGGCGCTGATCATCAATCCTTTGAGCGATATCTCGGAGTATGTCTATAATTTTTAGTTTCAATAGCCACTTTGGAATAAACGGAACAATTACTGAGTTCAGGGCCAAATCAAGAAGCGTCAACCCCCCTCCTATGGTGATCTCGGCCGTGATTAGGAACAGAGACCACAAGGTATAAGAACCATACAATTTAATTTCGTCGAAGGTGGACAACCCGTCTTTGAATTTGTCAAACTCGGCCTCCAGCAAATGTTCAACTTCCGGAAAAGAATTCCGATAAAATGTTTGAATTTCTTCTGATGTCATTCTAGGGCAAGACTCAGACACTATTCGCCTGAAATCACTAAAGTCTTCCGTTGACAGAAGAATTTCCGCAACTCGGAGGTTGAGCTTTGCGATGGAAGCTTCAAGCTGCGGCAATGGTCTCCCGAAATCATTCTGAGCAAACCTGCCGATAAGATCCAATGTGTCCTTTTGTTTGGCCTGACCTTCCGTCTGGCTTGGAAAAACCGACGATCGTACGGTAGAAATAATCCTATCGACAGCGCTTCTCAATGCCGCTCTAGGAACATACAGAACATCATACTTCCGCAGAAGATCGCTCAAGCGAATTTGAATCTGTTGTTCCACTTCTAAAGACGGTGAAACCTGAAGTCTAGCTTCCATTTCTTCTATGACCTGAATCGACGTGTCGTGTATTTGGGCTATCGCATTGTCTATTCTGTCTTGGAGTCTTTGAAGCTCAATTGCGGTTTCGTCCAGAGACATCAGCAAATTGGATTTCAATCGATACAATTCAGCAGCCCGCTTCTTTTCCTTCTCTTCTGAAGACTTGAACCCTGAAAACATTGATTTAAGAGATTCAATCTGAGCACTGTCATCTAAAATCTCTGGAATCCCAGCGATTCGATCAACCTTCACGACTTTGAGTTCACCAAAT
>JAZDKD010000128.1:0-5623 GCA_043803345.1 Pseudomonadota bacterium | reverse complement strand
TTGATTGGACGCGAATCTCACATTCCAAGAGGCCTCTTTGGGGATTAGAGTTTTGTCAATCACTGCATAATCCGCTGACGCCATTATATCGGCAGGTTTCCCCACTTCTGAAATCATGCGGGCCAGTTTCGTGCTACCTCCCGCCTCCCTTTGAACGTCAACCCCGGGATTTTTACTCTCAAACTCCTTCTCCATTTTTGCAAACGGCACGGCGAGGCTACCGGCATGGAAGATAATCAGCTTGCCAGTCGGCCCAGCGATTGCAAAGCTCGACAAAAAAATAACAAAAAGTACGAACAACGAACAGACACAAAAAAGCGAACGACTGCGATTCATAACATATCTCCTTTCCAGGTTCCCTGTTGCATGGATAAATCGGCAATGTGTAATTTGGGTAGGATTACTACCGTCTTGTATCTTTAGGGCTTATGTCTGATATGGCATAGTTAATGGAGCCTGTCAATCTGGTGAGCTCTTGTTTGCGGCATCCTGTAGCCGGGTCATGCAAAATAGAAGCAGCTACAATCAAATGCGCATTTAGATCGTAACCAGCCTCGTTAAGGCGTTAGTGAGTTGAAGGGCAGCTTTCTTAGAATGGGGCGCTACAGTCTTAACTGGCAGAGAATGGCGCTGTCAGGATAGCCATGCATTCTCCAAAGAATTTCAACCTCGCTTCATGACTTTTCCCATTCTGCGCAACACCGTCCCGCACGGACATGGCTCAGTGAAAAATCTCGAAATATGGCCGGTTCTGTAACGGACAAGAGGCATACCTTTTCGGGTCAGCGTTGTGACAATTATTTCGCCTAACTGCCCTTGAGGAATTGGTTGACCGGAATCAGGATCAATGATTTCGAAGTAAAGGTCGGCTTCGCGGAGATGATGCCCGTTGCAAGCCTGACATTCGACTCCACCGCCGAAGCCCATTTCAGTTGTTCCGTAGTGATGAAATACAGGACTATTCCATATGCGCCGCAGTTCGTTCGAAACAGCAGTCGACACATTTGGCGATCTTATGCACGCGTCAGGACTAAGCAAAACACCTTTGATTTGTCCGGGAGGGATTTGCTTCGCATCGTTATGTTTTGCGATGGACAAAACCTGGGAAGGAAGACCAACCAGGCACTCAACCCTACGTTGCGCTATCTTTCTGATGGCTTCCAAAGGGTCTATAACGAAGCCATGCGCAATACCTTCCACATCGATGCGCTTCAAAGCTCGCGCCAAAAGATCGCCCACAGACCCCGCCTTTTGGCCAGGAAAAAGTATTAGCGCCTTCTGTCCCGGCTCCACAAATGTTGACATCCCATGAGAAAAGAAATCGATAGTGAGTTCCAGGTCTTCGCTAGTGAAATAAAAGCGCCTCGGCGCCTCAGTTACTCCGGGAACTAAAAGCGTAACCACACGCACAATCTCACTTTGTGAAACACAAAGAAACTGTGGAGCATTGTCCCGGACGTCTTGAGGCCATGTGAATGGTAGCAGCGCTAAATCATCGATGGTCCTAAGATCCGTAGTCGAGAATCCCTTTAATCGTCGACGGTAGAATGGGCTTTTTTCGGCAACGTATTCAGTCGTTTCTCGCAGCCGCTCAAGTTGGTAGTCACGGATGTCAGTTTCATTTAAGACACTAGAGTTACGACCGATCTTGTAGGCGATCCATTGGTCCAACGGCGTTTTCCCCACCGTTCAGCGTCCTCTTCCATACAGGGAGCGACCGTTTGCGCTCGTGACATTATAAGCGCAAAACGGAATCAGTCTGCCATCCGGACTGATGACGTGGATGCAGCAATCTCTCAAACGATCCGTGTCAATATTCCACACATCTTGAAATGCCATGCCTGAAATACAGAGATTGTGGGTGGAAGCACGTTCAAAAAGTATGTCCCAGTGGCCCATTGAAAAGTCGCTTTTGGAGTTTGAAGGGGTCTTGTTCTCTCTACCGGACCAATTCCTAGCGACAAATTTCCTGCTCTTTGACGCCCCTTCTGCGGCATTTTCCCGGCTGCATCCACATCCAACGGATTTGTGATTCGTCAGCGCTATTACGCTAGAGTCGGGCATGAGCACAAAAGAACCGTTAAACGAACACAGTGCATTTTCACACCCTGGGGGCTTGAAATCTTCGATCTTTAGAAGTCCATCGGTCTGGGCCTCAAGCTTTTGAACAATCTCGGGTATTGTGATGCGCTCGATGTCAGTCGGAGTTGTGGGATACCTGCCGAAGAAACTGACGGGTTGAACATGCACTCCACGGATCACGTCAAGGTTTTTGAGCGCAAATTTAACTATAGAGCCCAATTCGTTGTCATTAACATCTCGGACAACAGTGGGAACAAGCACTACACCGATTCCTAGCTGACGACAGGTTTCTACTGCCGCAAGTTTTGGCTGGAGACAGGCCTGCCCTCTTAACTGGAGATAAATGTCTTCCCGCATTCCGTCAAACTGAAGGAATACTGAGGCGAGGCCGGCAGTCTTAAGCTTTTTTGCGTAAGCTGGATCATCCCCAAGCCTGAGGCCGTTGGTATTCACCTGAATAAACCCGAACCCCAAGGACCTGCCAAGAGCCACAATATCGGGAAGATCGTCCCGAATGGTTGGTTCCCCACCGGAAAGCTGAATATTACATGGCTTAGCGTTTATCAGGAGGGCCTCGTACCATTCACGTATCGTTGCCATGTCCGGATCCATGGAGGACGGCTTGTTTGCGTCGGCAAAGCAGAAGGCGCAGCGCAAATTGCATCGCTGTGTCACTTCCATCAAAGCAGTGCACGTTTGCTGACGATGTTCAGGACAGAGCCCACAATCGAAGGGACAACCTCCTACAACCTCGGAGCCGGGTCGATCAGGATAGCTTGGGATTTTAGGGGAAACCCAGTCACGGTATGATGGATGCCCGCGCCAAAGCAATACTTCAAATTCACCATGATCGGGACATGTCTTTTTCATGAAAAGGTCATTTCCCCTTTCAATCCGAATTGCTGGAATCCGTTTCAGACATTCCGGGCAAAGGCTCTGAGTTTGGAATATAGTCTGAGCCTCTTCAAACCGCATTACCTTTCCCCAGATAGATCAAAATCATTTTCAAGCAAGAGTGACTTCACCTTTTCGTACGTGCTCATCACTAGCTGAGGACATCTTGATGTTTGGTTTGTCGGATCATCCGCAAGGATCTCCCTGCAATGAATCCCTCCATAGCATTCCGAGAATTCCTGCGTGAACCATTCAACCAATTCGTTGATCATGGCGTTGAGTCTCGGGTCTTCTTCCTCTTCCGGTGTGCCTCTGCCGGCGTACAGAGCCAACAAACAGGCCCCTCCCGTCAAGGCGCCGCAGGTGTCCCCACAGAATCCTACGCCTCCTGCCAGCCCTGCCATGGTTCGTACTAGATCAGGGTTTTGCTTCCCCTGGTTATCGAGACCAAAGGAAATCAAAATTTGGCTGCAATAGAAACCCTGTCCAGCCAACTTCAACATGTGGATCATTTCATCCATCATTATAGGCCACCTATGGCAATGTTCTCGGCATCATCCTGTCTTTCTGGCAATGAGCAGAAAGTAACCGGGTTTCGCTTCAGATACTTTTCGTCCCATCTCCTCGGGGTCAATCGAGTCCGGACTCATCTTTCGCCAGAAATTATTCATCGACCCATAAGAAAAAATCAACTTCACGGCAAATCGTGTGAGCATATAAGTGTGATCTTCCCAGAGGTCAATTTCGAAGTCACGATTTGTCAACCTCTCCAGAATTTGCGTTCGAGAAATCGCTCCTCTCAGGCAGCATCCCCTCGGGGTTTGGGCCAATCGATCAATGCAATCAGAATTCCTGGCGTACACGTCGCTCAGAATCAATTTACCGCCGATTCTAAGGACTCGCCGGAACTCATCCAACGCCCTGCCAGGATCATCCATTACGGATAGGCTACATTCGGCAAGTAATCCATCTGCGAATTCGTCTGCAAAAGGGAGATCCTCCCCGGAAGCCCGAACAAGAGACAAAGCTCGATTCTTCAGGCGAGCCTGATTCACAAGACGGTGAGACAAGTCCACGCCAATTGCCGCAAAATCATAGCCACGAGACAATTGATTCAGCGTGACCCCATTTCCAGAACCCACATCAAGAATCCTGGAAGTCGGAGCAAAGGCGCACCACTCTAAGGCCCTCTCGGTGAGTTCAAGGCCACCGGGTCTGATGCCTTCAACGGCCAAGTCCGTCACGGCTAAATGTTCGTATACCCGGCAGGCGCTTCCGAGAATCATCCTTGTCATTTGTCTTCCAGTAACTTCTCGATTTCCGCCATCTTCCCCAACGCCAACTGCTCCGGGATGAGCGTAAGCCCACAGTTCGGGCATCTCGGCAAATTTACCGGATACTGGCTCCCCATGTAGGCTACTTCCACCTTTCTCATCTCCAAAGGGACTCCGCACTTTGAGCATGACCAACCTTGAGCTTCCTCAGGGACAACATGATCGCTCATGGTTTCAATTCCTCCACGATCTCCATGCGATGACTGTATGCGTTGTGAATGAGGAAGCCACCGTCGACAGGCGAGTACTCGACCCAGTAGGTGACCGTGGTAGGGGCGTAGTGAGCCAGGAAATGACCAGAATCAGCGCTAATCAGCTTGAATCCGGTCTTTTCGGCCCATTCAATAACTTGTAGGATATCTTCGGTTAAGATCATTCTTTGTTCCATCAATTCCCTAATGTCCTTGGGAATATGCAAATTTGCAGTCTTGGTCTCACAGTCTATGTCCACATTTTCACCCCACAGTTCTTTTAACAGTGAGTTTTTGAGCCTTGCACGGTTCTCACGCCTCTGCGAGTAGTCTGGTCCTCTTTGGGCAGCGGTTTCAAAATTTTCTGAACCAAAGATGAGGTCTAAAATGTGCCAGGTTGGTTTGCCTTTGGAACTGAAATGGTCCCGGCACATTGCGCAGTAAGCCAGAAAGTGGTGAGGGCTTTCGGAGATCCGACGTTTGATGATATTCCCCGATAAATCCCTGTTGGCAAAACTCACCAATCCGCCAAATCCGCAGCACTCGGTTAGTTTACGATTCAAGGGAAACTCGTGAATCTCATGGCCCCGCTTACGGAGAATGTTTCTGACGCTTTGATGAATGCGATCTTCATGTCTGGAAGTGCAGGGATCATGGACAGTTAGGGACATGGAGGCCATTTGGGTCATGTCGGGCAAGTCAATAGTGTCAAACACCTCCCACAAGGATTTCACTCTTACATGCCGAAGATGCGTCTTGAACACTGAGAGACATGTGGAACAGGCCACGATAACCTCGGGCGATCCAATCCGATCCAACTGAATTTCGAATTCGGATATTTCCTTAGAGAATTGTTCCTTGCGGCCGGCCCAATCCGCAGGCGCTCCGCAGCATCGAAGCATGAGTCCAACCCCACCAACAAGCCGCTCCCTAAGATAGGCGTAAGTTTTCTTTACGTTCTCAGGAGAAGAAGCGCTGAGCTGACACCCGGGGAAAAAAACAAACTTGCTGGAATCCGTTCCTGGCTGATGGCGGTTCAAACAGCATTTTTCGCTATTACTGTAGGTCATGTCCCGGAGAGCAAACTCATGCGCTGAAGGCGGCATCTTTCCTTGTTGCGCC
>JAZDKD010000127.1:0-2343 GCA_043803345.1 Pseudomonadota bacterium | reverse complement strand
CACGATTCTTTTCGCGCCTCTCTGCAGGAGACAGTCTGTAAATCCACCAGTTGAAGCCCCCGCATCCAGAACTGTCAAGCCCTTTGGGTCGATGTCGAATTGCTCTATTGCGGCCGCGAGTTTTAGTCCCCCTCTACTGACATACTTAATAGGTTCTTTTAAATCCAGTTTTGATGTGTAAGATATTTCCTTGCCCGGTTTATCAATTATGGCGCCATCAACAAACACCTTGCCTTCCATTATAAGGGCCCTGGCTCTTTCTCTCGAGGACGTCAGTCCTCTCTCCACCAGCATTATGTCTAGTCTAATTTTGCGTGATTTAGTCATTGAGCCTGAGTTGTGTCAGGCCCCTGGCATTATGGCGAAATCAAGGACATCCACTATGCTGAAGCCGTAATAAACGTATATCATCCCACTTCCCAGGAAATCCTCAGGCCTGTGAATTGTGAAGTGGTAGGCAAACTGCCCCTGATTGTTCGAGAGCCTGATGGTTTCTTCGTATTGTCTTGAATCTGGTAACTTAATGACAAATTTCAATGGCGTGTCTGAGGCCGACGCCTTGTAATAAAATCGCACCATCAATATTAATCTATCGCCGAAAAGCCCTGCATTAAAAGTCCTGCTGTTGCCAAGAAATTTCCAGCCTTGGCTTTGAGCAATTGCCGGGCCGAACTGAAGATCATAAATAGAAAGTCTCCCTGGCATTTCCCATGAAAGCTGGCCTGGCTGAATTTCCTCAGTGGCCGGTTCTTTCTTTTTGAGAGTATCTCCCCCTGAAATTTTGGGAGACGCTGGCTCGGCTGTTTGGGCAAGGTCTGTGAAAACTAGATTTGCGAGAAGCAAGCTCAGGGCAATAACGCAGATCGTCTTGCCGACTCCACATGAATCAAATAAGTTCAGATGCATAAACCGATATTTCATGCTCCCCACCATCTTGGATTAATCGGTTTGGGTTTGAATTCACCCGTCGGAGCAACAGGGCCTTGGTCGTAAACGCCAGGTTCTTCAGCCCATGTGACATTGTCAGATTGACCTGCCGGTTTCTGATGCCTAGAGTCTACTTCTTCACCTTGTCCGCCGGTCATCATTTGCAGGACGCGGTCTTGCAAACCCGGAGAATCGGTTTCTTCCGACTTTTCTCCTGTTTTTCTCAATCTTGAACCGAGCATGCTGAAAATCCACCAAAAAACAAACAATAGCAGGAGAGGAAGCACACTGCTCAATTGGCCTCCATATTGTTTCAACAGTTCATCAATGTTTGGCATGCTAAGAGTCCTCCACCAACACCGGAAAGTCGAAATCGACCAAAGAATTACATAAAAACAAACTATATTCAATTCGATTCATTCAGTTGCCATTCTTGGAAAACGCTGATTTTTGTTGAAAAACCAAGAATGTTTGATCTATATTAATTAACTTGTGTATTGTGTTCCGACCTTTCCATACCTCAGGAGGCTAAATTTATGGCCGCTCGCATTCACAATTTCAACCCGGGGCCCGCAGCGCTTCCGTTGACCGTTCTCGAACAGACAAGGGAAGCTATGGAAGATTTTTCCGACTCAGGGATGTCCATCGCAGAAATTAGCCATCGTTCAAAAGTTTTTGAAAGCGTAATAAACGAATCTATTGCCCGTATTGGAAGATTGCTAAACCTGAGTTCCGATTTTAAGGTTTTATTCCTGCAAGGTGGAGCAAGCCTCCAATTTAGCATGATACCTATGAATTTAATTCCTTCTGGCGCGTCGGCGGACTACATCAACACGGGAACGTGGTCCACCAAGGCCATAAAAGAGATTCAAATCCTCGGAAAACCGTACAAGGTAATAGCCTCCAGCGAGGACAGAAACTTCTGCTACATACCAAAGGAATACTCGGTTTCCGAAGGCGCCGCATATGTTCATTACACGTCGAACAATACCATAAAAGGAACGCAGTGGCCTTCAACACCACAAGCCGGGACTTCGCCACTTGTGTCTGATATGTCTTCAGACATTTTCAGTCGCCCTTTTGATCCATCACCCTTCGGTCTTATTTACGCCGGCGCCCAAAAAAATCTCGGGCCGGCGGGAGTAACCCTTGTCATAATTCGGGAGGATATGCTCGAACGCTGTCCGAAAAATATACCGACGATGCTTCGCTACACAACTCATGCGGAAAAGAACTCTCTTTACAACACACCACCATGCATATCGATTTATATGGTTAGTCTGGTGCTAAAGTGGATAGAAGAAACAGTTGGCGGGTTGGAAGCAATGGAAGTCAGAAACCGTAATAAAGCTGATATGTTATATGATTACATAGATAGAAGCGACTTTTATATCGGCACAGCTGACAGGGATAGTC
>JAZDKD010000126.1:0-3324 GCA_043803345.1 Pseudomonadota bacterium | reverse complement strand
ATCCGAAGGAGGGGGGCAACCCGGAAGAAAAAAATCCACAAGAACATACTCATGGACTGGTCTGGCAAATTTAATAAGTTTGGGAACTGAAACAGTTGGCATACATTTCCCCGAATCGGAATTTTCGACATACGCCCTTGAAAGAATATCGTTAACTGAGAAATGATTCCGCATGCCAGGAACATTAGCGGTCACGGCGCAATCGCCGAAAGAAATCAAAATCTTACTGTTGGCCCTTAATTTAAGTAATTCATGTCTGTCCGATTCAGAGCTGACGGCGCCCTCAATCAAGGCTAGGTCTATACCCTCTGGAATTACCTTCGTGTCAACTAACGGACTATAGACGAGCTCAATTTTGTCAGAGAGTTCAAGTAGTTTTTCGTCGATATCGAGAAATGACATATGGCACCCGGAGCACCCATCAAGCCAAGTCGTAGCTATCTTTAACGGGCTCATCTCTCTTCCTCTCCCCGCATCAATTTTAGATACGGCAAAAACAGTCTCTTTTTAGTCATTTCCGCCACGGATTTTCCCTTCTCTGAAAGCGCTCCGGTCGGGCACACCTGAACACATTTCCCACATCCTGTGCACGTTGTCGATTCACCCCATGGTTGATTCAAATCAGTGATGACTTTAGCCATGTGGCCTCTTCCCATAACGTCCCACGTGTGCGCCCCCTCAATCTCATCGCAAACCCTTACACATCTTTGACACAGAACACACCTGTTGTGGTCGACTGAAAATCGTTCATGCGAAGCGTCGACCACCTGTTGAGGGTGGAGATAGTCATAATGTACGTGAGTCATCCCCAGTTCAACGGTGAGCGCTTGAAGGTCGCAATGACCATTTGACACGCAAACGGAACAGACGTGGTTCCTTTCAGTGAATAGCAGTTCAAGGATTTTCCTTCGATAGTCCATGACTTTCTCCGAGTGTGTTATGACCTCCATGTCCTGGCGGGGGAGGGTAACACAGGCAGGGCTAAGTTTGGGAGACCCCTTGATTTCAACTATGCACAGTCGGCATGCCCCTCTTTCCGATAGACCGTCAAGGTGGCACAATGTGGGGATTGAGATGCCGTTTTGCCTGGCTACCGTGAGAATAGTTTCATCTTCCGTGGCGCTCACCGTGACCCCATTGATTGAAAAAGTAAGTACCCTGACCGGCTGAACATCAGCTCGATCAGCAATTCTCTGTAAGAAGGAGGGATATCTCATTGTGATTTCTCCGTAGGGTCGATGTGGCATGTTCCCGCAGGGCAAACTTTATCGTCAATATGCGCCTTGTACTCATCCATAAAGTAATTCAAAGTGCTCAGGACAGGATTCGGGGCAGTCTGACCGAGGCCGCAGAGACTGGTGTTTTTTACTAGGTCACAAAGTTCGTGGAGTAATCCGATGTCAGTTGGCTTGCCCTTTCCCTCAGTGATTCTCTTTAGAACATTGTAGATTTGAACTGTTCCAACTCTACATGGGACACATTTCCCACATGACTCGCTCATACAAAATTCTATGAAAAATTTAGCCACATCGACCATGCAGGAAGTCTCGTCCATCACGATAAGGCCTCCGGATCCCATGATTGATCCTACCTTCACCAGGGATTCATAATCCATGCTCATGTCCAGAAACTGCTCAGGAATACAACCCCCGGATGGCCCTCCGGTCTGAACCGCTTTGAATTTTCGACCATCAGGTATTCCCCCACCAATATCAAAAACTATTTCACGCAACGTGGTTCCCATGGGAGCTTCAATTAATCCTGTGTTTTTGACTCTACCTGCAAGAGCGAAAACCTTTGTCCCCTTGCTTTTTTCAGTCCCGGTAGCGGCAAACCACGCTCCACCCTTTCGAATAATAGGAGGCACATTGGCAAAAGTTTCAACGTTGTTGATTAGGGTCGGATAACCCCAAAGTCCTAGTTCTGATGGAAACGGTGGTCTAGGTCTCGGGCTTCCCCGCCTGCCTTCTATGCTTGCCATTAACGCCGTTTCCTCGCCGCAGACAAATGCCCCGGCGCCTAAACGAATAGAAATGTCAAAATTGAATGTTGTATTGAAAATGTTTCGTCCAAGAACTCCGAGTCTTTCGGCCCGCGCTATTGCTGTTTTGACTCTTTTTACAGCTAGAGGATACTCCGCTCGAAGGTAGATGAAACCAAAATTTGCTCCAATCGCAAAACCAGCTATAGCCATTCCCTCGAGTACCCGATGAGGATCACTTTCTAGGACGCTTCTATCCATGAAAGCCCCTGGATCGCCTTCATCAGCGTTACATACCACAAACTTGATATTACTTTTTGCCTTGGACACCGCAGTCCATTTCAGTCCGGTGGGGAACCCTGCTCCACCGCGCCCCCTGAGGCCACCTCTGGAAATCTGTTCGATCACTCCAGTCGGAGTCATCATTCTAAGAGCGTTGTAAAGGCCTTCATATCCGCCCTCAGCTATGTAATCCTCTATACTTTCAGGGTCAATTCGGCCACAGTTTTCAAGCACTATCTTTTTTTGTCTGGTGAAAAAGGGGACGTCAGCGGAACAATCCAATCGGCTGACGGGAGTTCCCCCTAGGGCCTCCAAAATATCCGACGTATCAGCAACTGACACCCCCTGATATAGGATTCCATCCGGCTCTATGGCAACCATTGGACCAGCAGTGCAAAGACCCAGGCACCCTACACCCTTGACTGAAATCCAACTTTCCAACCCCCGCTTTGA
Organism: Pseudomonadota bacterium; assembly: GCA_043803345.1. Taxonomy (GTDB): domain Bacteria; phylum Desulfobacterota; class Desulfomonilia; order Desulfomonilales; family Desulfomonilaceae; genus CAJBEZ01. The sequence continues at coordinate 608 of JAZDKD010000126.1, read as the reverse complement.
GACTTCCTTTTCCAGAGCCTCCTTGACCAAACCACTTTGGCACGAAAGACATCCAGCGGCGACGCAAACATGGACCCGGTTTTTGAACCCATCCTGTTTTTCCTTTTCAATTTTTCCAATTTCCTGCAACTCTTCAATCGTCATGACTCAAGAGCCTCCTGATATTTTCGAGCACAGCGGTGGAAGACATCTTTCCATGGATGGCCCCGTCAAAGACTACCGCTGGGGCCAGCCCGCAGGATCCCATGCAACGGGCCGTCAAAAGGGAAAGCTTTCCGTCGGAAGTGGTCTCGCCCGGCTTTATTCCAACTTCTTCCTCAACGGCCTTGAGCATGTTAGATGATCCTGCGATGTAACACGCCGTTCCCAGACAAATTACGCAGGTATGTTCCCCTGGTGGTTTGAGAGTGAAAAAGTGGTAAAACGTGGCAACGCCATAAACCAGACTAAGGGGTAAATGTAAAGATTCAGCAACGTATTTTAAAGAGTCCAAATCCAGAAAGCCAAACGATTCCTGAACCGCATGAAGGGTTTCAATCAAGGCGTCAGGCTGGTGCCCGTGAAGACGCATGGTGCGGTTGACCTGTCGCCATCTTCGATCTTCATCA
>JAZDKD010000125.1:0-3459 GCA_043803345.1 Pseudomonadota bacterium | reverse complement strand
TTTCCCGTTTTCATCAGTTACGGAAAGGGCAAAACTGAGAGGTCCTGTCACTTGGGCCTTAATGATAGAATATTTAGATTGATTCCGATTAAGCTTATCAAAGCAAATTTCTATTCCCAACCCGTAGTCCGGGGTTATCTTGAATCTCGAACTCGAAGCCCCCTCGATTATTGCCAAGTATTCTTCGTAAAATGTCTCGACCTGGGCTGAATGTTCTCCAGACGTTTCAAAGAAGTATTTGAGTTCTTCAAAATCCGCCTTAAGACCTGGGAGCCCTTCTGAAAACTGGATCCACATTTGTTCACGGGGATGCAATCTCGACAACTGAGGCAGATGTGGCGCCACGCTTAAAGACTTGAGTATAAGTCGAACCGCCGACTCAGCGTCAAGGTGTGGCAAACTCCCTATCGCAGTCGTCAAAAGCCTGGGAAGAACCTCAGTACGAACACTGTCAATCATTGTGTCTCCTTGGATCAATGGAGTTGATCCGCTGAATTCGCGCAACGTTCTCGTGGTGACCACCTGTTTCGTCATCATTTGATTCAACAGGTAAAACGCTTAGATAATCTGCAATGGGCCTGCCAATAAACTTTACGTCCTCGTGAGAGATATCTATCTCCACCGCTTGCTTCTTTTCAGCTTCAGAAAGCTGAAGCTCTCCACTTTCTGAGGGCAGAATTATCCTGTAAGAAGCATCCACATATTTTTCAACCCGTTCCGGAATTCCAAACCCGTAGTTGATATGGCCGCTTCCAGCTATCACCATCAGAGGTTTGTTCGCCTTGGGATGTTTTTCGAGAAACTGAATTATGTTTGACGCCATCACGGCGTCTCTCAATGCCTGCGCCTGAATAATCCTAGTGAGGCCTTTCCCCTCAAACGCTCGATGAACCCTCAGCTTCAAACTTAGAAGACGCGAGTAATCGGGGTTAACAGGTTCTATGTCCTCGGGTAGAAGTTTTCTCTCTGTCTCTGGAAGAGACTCCAATCCTTCTCTCGATACCTTGCGCACCAAGGAGTCGGGCGCGTTTAGAGAAATTATGGGAATTCCAAGATCGCGAGCCATTAACAATACCGACTCATAATCTTTGAGATTATTCCAGGCTCCTGGCCCGAGTTTTTGGAGCAATTCAGAAACAGAATCTTTCGATTCAAGCCACTTATCGACAAGAGATTGCTGCTCCGTTGTAAACATCTCCATAGCCAGGCCCGATATACCGTTCCGTTTGGCAAGACCCTTCATGATATCCGCCTGGAATTGGTGGTGACGCGATATTGTGTGGTACTCACCAACATAAACTACGGCGGCGCCGGCCATGTCATCCAAAGCCACATCGAGTGAAACCGGTTCCCCAAGATGCAGATCAACTATTATCGAAGGACATTGCATTGAGGATCTCGCGTTGTCGGGAAAACAAAAGCAGGTTCCAAAAACCCCTAGGAAAATATATGCAAAGACAAGAAATCTAACGACCATGCCAAAATTCCCATCCGTCGAAGGTTATCTCAAAGTCCTGAAATTCTCCGGACGGTTTTTCTTCGTATGTTCTAACATCATTAACGACGCTGTGTGGTGAACCCTTTCTAAACCAGACTAGCATGTCGTCTACCATTTCCGGTGATCCCTCGACTACGGATTCGACAGAACCGTCAGGCAGGTTTCTAACCCAACCGGTAACCCGTGCCTTGCGGGCGGCAGACCTTGCGTAAGCACGGAAAGCCACTCCCTGAACTCTTCCCCTTACAACGACTCTGCGTCTTATAATTGGCGCCATGGAACTACCACAAACATACATTATCTCGCTTCTAACTATAATTCACCATATCCGGGATGCCAAGCGATAGTTACGATCTGGCGATCACTGGGGTAATCCCATCATTTCTTTGAATTCCTTTTCAGTAATTGTTCTGATCCCTAGTTCACGAGCTTTTTCGAGTTTGGAACCCGGGTCGGCGCCGACTACAACCAGGTCGGTTTTTTTCGTTACAGAATTTGCTACAACTCCTCCAGATTCTACCGCTATTCTTTTCGCTTCATTTCTTGGCAGTGAGATCGAACCTGTGAAAACCAATATTTTACCTTTGAGGGGATAGGATGCGCCATGATTTTGATCAACAAAAAATCCAGGAGAAACCCCTGCCGATACAAGCCTATCTATCATGTAAACATTTCTTGGCTCAGAAAAGAAAGTGACGACACTCTGAGCCACTTCAGGACCTATCCCCGGAATCTCCTGCAATTCCTCCGCGGTTTTGGATCTTATTGAATCTATGTCCCCAAAGGACTGAACCAGCAATCGAGCTACAGTTTCACCAACCAGGGGAATGCCCAGACTGAACAACAACCTGTCAATGGTTGAACTCTTGGACTTTTCAATTGCTTCCAAAAGTTTAGTGGCCGATTTTTTGGCCATACGATCCAGAGTAAGCAACGAATCAACGTCCAGATAATATATGTCGGCAGGGTCTCGCACCAGCCTCTTATCAACCAGTTGCTCCACCAGTTTGTCCCCTAAGCCCTCAATATCCATTGCCGCGCGTGAAGAGAAATGTTTTATAGTCTCCTTCAACCTTGCAGGACAGGCAGAATTGACACAGCGTTTTACCGCTTGGCCCTTCAGTCTTACAGCCTCAGATCCACACACAGGGCAATTGTTCGGAATCTCATACGGATGACTTTGCGGCCCTCTGAGTTCTGTTCTCACTTTAACAACTTCAGGAATGACGTCTCCGGCTCTCTGAATGATCACCACATCGCCTTCCCTCACGTCTTTACGATCAATTTCATCCTGATTATGCAATGTCGCTCGATGGATCCTGACTCCTCCAACATTCACCGGTTCCATGATTGCCACCGGTGTAAGACTTCCGGTCCTGCCGACTCCTACCTCAATTCGAACTATCCTGGTCTCGGCCTGAACCGGAGCAAACTTGTAAGCTACCGCCCATCGGGGAGACCTACTCTTAGCTCCGATTTGATCTTGCCATGCGATTAAATTAACCTTGATTACTGTGCCATCTATCTCAAACGGCAGGGAGTTTCTTATGTCTGCCAGCGTATTGTAATGAACAAGAGCTTCTTCAATGCCGTAGCAAAGTCTAGTGTGTTCAAGGTTAGATGGTATTCCAAGATCATTGAGAGCATGTAGCAGGTCCATTTGAGTGGTGACACCTCCTCCTTCTATTCTTCCCACTCCATGAGCGTAAAACATGAGACGACGTTCCGCTGTAACATTGGGATCAAGCTGGCGGATTGATCCTGCAGTCGCATTTCTAGGGTTGGCGAATGATGGCTGACCCAATTCATCCCTCTCCTTGTTGAGAGAGTCGAAGGCCGCCCGAGTCATAAAGATTTCACCACGCACCTCAATAAGACTAACTTGCGCTAAAGGCCCACTAGTTCTTAAATTCAGGGGAATCGCCTTGATTGTCCTAATGTTTCCAGTGACGTCCTCGCCT
>JAZDKD010000124.1:0-4436 GCA_043803345.1 Pseudomonadota bacterium | reverse complement strand
AGGACGAGAGAGAATTATAAAATAGCACATCGATATGCTAAATCATTGGCTTGGGCATCTTATGTCGACAAAGATGTTGCTCCTCTTTGGCGGGGGATTCGACTTCCGAAACATCTTTTTCAAAAATTACAGGTAGGCCATGAATTTGATATGCATGATATTGAGTCTTGGTCTCGTCATGAGGGTGTCGCCACCGGTTTTTCTGATAGCAGTAGTTCTGAAAATAAACCTTACAAGATTGTGTTTAGACTAGCGAATCCTCTTCGTGGGACGAATATTGAAAAATTGAGTCCATTAGGTGGGGAAGGGGAAATATTGTCGGGTGGACATGTGATGGTTACTAAAATTGAAGAGCCTCGTGAGGGACAGCGTTATCCTGTCATTCATGTAGATCAGATTCCCGTTGGGCGTGAGAATCGGGGTCACACAGTCGAATTGCCTGAATTTTCTGAAACTAAAACTACTAAAAAAGCATTAGGTACTTCTAGGTTTTTGCGTGCAGTTCCGGTTGATAAACAATTGCAAGATGCCATTACGGAAGCATTAGATGAGTATCATCATACTAAAAGGAAAAGAGCCGAGGACTCCAAAAAGGGCTGATCCACCATTGTTTGCGAAAGCGTGTGTCGAGTTGCAATGCACTTGTGGCCAGTTGATTTTGAAGTCTTATGCAGACGGCACGACTAAACTTCGTTCCAAGATTGTTCTGTTTAACGATTGTGGGGAGGGGGTTGCGGTGTGTCGTAGTTGCGGGTGTGAGTATCCTGTTCCGATTAGGTTACAGAAAACTATCAAGTCTGATTTAAAAGTTCGTCACTATGTGCTTGACAAGAAGGTGTGAGATCTTTATACATTAAGACTAGACATACAGGGTTCTCCAAAAAGGGAGATTGGCTAACAGGCCGTCTCCCTTTTTTCGTTTCAAGATGTTGTATTCAAACTTAACGAAATCAAATGCTAGAGCCTAGAAGTACAGTTGAAAATTTTCAGTTTTGGGTGCCTATCGAGAAGGCCGAAGCGGTAAAAGACAAATCTGGCAACGCGGTGCGCCGGATTCGAGGGGTTGCATCAACACCTGATGAGGATCTTCAAGGTGAGATAATTCATCAGACGGGTTTGGATTTTGCATATTTTTTGAAGCATGGTTATTTGAATAATGATCATAAACCAGGATTTGTGAATAAGGTTGGGGAACCAACGGTTGCACGAATAAATAATAATCAGTTTTATATTGAAGGATTTTTGTATAACAATCATCCGGTAGCTGATGAGATTTGGAAATTGATGCAGGCTCAGGAGAGCACGCAGGAAGCTAGACGAAAAGTTGGTTTTTCAGTTCAGGGGAAAGTGAAGCGACGTATGGGCAAGCAGATTATGAATTGCTGGGTTCAGGATGTGGCGATCACGGCGGCACCGATTAACACAAAGACTTGGGCTGAGATTGTCAAATCACTAAATGATGAAGAGTGGCTTGAAGAGTGTGATATAGATCGTGCGTTGTCTGCCGGATACGCTACTTCGAATCAAACTGGAGGTGCGGCTTTACGCACTGAAAGTTTGGGTCCTCGCCTTACAAATCTCTCTTACGAATTCTCCACTCCACGTAAAAAGAAAAAATTGCGAAAAAGTTTTTCATATGATGAAGCAATTTGGTTTGTACAGTTGCAAACTGGATTTTCGCGGGCTTCATCTAGGCTGATTGTTGACATACATAATAGCGGGATACTCTAATGGCACATTCACTGACTTGGGATGGTAATCATGCTGCCGGGAGACATGGATCTTATGAGGTAAAGTCCGGGGATAACGGGCTTTATCAATTGCATTACCAGAATCACAAATCTAAAGAAAGAACACCAATTGGAGATGATTTGACACCGGATACTGATAAAGTTTGGCCGTTTGATTCCCCACATGAAGCGAAACTGGCTGCCAGATTTCATAATAAAATCCATCCAATGTTGGTATCTACACAGTCATATCATCCTAAAGAGGATATGGCGATAGTTGGAGAACGGGATAAACTACCTGTGTACAATTCAGCAAACACGTCGCGTGCAGGTGACGCATTTACAATGGCACGAGCGAAAATGGGAGTTAAGAAGTCAATGAAGGGAACTCAAATTATTGCAAGTCAAGGTCGTCCGTCAAATTCTCGGAGTTGGCCGGATTCTACTCCTACGGAGTATGGAGAAGGGGACGCACAGGATCATATCCGAGATGATGGTACAGATTACATCGGAAAAAGTTTTGAGCAGCACGCTGCCGGATATCCAGTTATTATTGATGGAATTGATAGCAGTGACATGTTGCATGAGGTGGTGAAATCTATTTCTGACACTTTTGAGATTTTTGAATCGAGTATGAATAACCAAATTGATCGTGCTTTTGATGAGGCGATTGAGTTTGATCAGGGTCTTGGAAAATCTGTTTTGGCGATTGGTCAAGGGGTTGTGGATCTTGGAGATCGGGTTGCTCAACTCGATGATTCTGTTACAAAGTCTGGTTTTCAAGGTTTTGTTCCTGATCAACAGCAAGTTCAGTATGTTCAGAAAAGTGGTCTGATGTCTGATAATGGTGCACCAAATCGTCAAGAAATTCTTGATGCGATGGTAAAGGCTGTTGAAGTCGGTGAAATGGATCAGCTTGAAGTTTTGAAATTTGAATCGACTGGAATTTTGTCGTCACATGTTCAGAAATCTTTGGGACTTCACTAAGCCCATAGGAGGAGAATTTAGCATGAGTGGAATTACTGAAAGTGGGCTTTTGGCTTCCCTCACTCGGCTGGAATCGTTACTTGGCGTTGATGGAATGACTAAGTCACAGATTACAACCGGGCCAGGGTCGTCCCAAGGAAATATGACTGATATGCACCAGGAAGAATTTTCTGATTCGTGGTCAGACGGTATTTCTGGGGACGGCAGTGAATATAACGGCCGTGGTCGAAGTGCTCGAAAGGCTGCAAAAGAAGAGTACGAGGACAAAGACGGCGATCAGGACGAGGATGAGGACGAGGATGAGGACGAGGACGAGGACGATAATAAAAATCGTCGAAGTCGTCGGGCGGAAAGTGAAGATGAGGATGAAGAGAAAGGTCTTCCGACTTCGGGCGCCCCTCTTCGTACCGGCGGCCCAGCAGGAAGTAAATGTGCAATCGAACCTGGTGCTCCGGGGATGACAAAAGGTGTTGCAGAAGGGGCTATGAGCGGCGCTGTTGGTAGTCAACGTCCTAGTGCGACTCCTCGGCCTAGTCGAGATGTTTCTGCGGGTTCTGGTCCGTCGCTTTTTGGGCGTCCACAAGAACCTAAATTGCGTGGGACTAATACGAGGATGCCGCCCCCTGCACCAAAAGCGCCGCCAGCAATGAAAGCAATGCAATCGTCAGTAGGACCGGGAATCAACCGTTCAATCGAAGTTGAGGAAGATGGTGAACTTAGAAGGGGAATTGAAGTTTCAGAGTTCATGTTTTTTCTCAAAAAATCAATGGAAGATGCGTTTTTTGATTTGGGACAACGACTGACTCATCGAATCCAAGGTTATCACGAATCGCGTGGAGCGTTTGCACGGGGTTTGGCTGAAGCAGTAGTTGGAATTAACAAAAGTTTGAATTTTCAGGAGTCAGGAGTAGCAGAAGAAGAGGGTGCCCCGCTTCATGCGGCCAAATCTATGATGTCTGAAGAAGAGGTTGGCCGTTCGGTTAAAAAATCCTTACAGCAGGGTATCGCAATGCGTAAGTCCATTTTGAACGAGCTGGAAGAAATGGTCCAGAAGGGTGACGGACGGATTAACGCTTTGGACATTATTCGTTACGAGTCAGATGGACAACTTAGACCGGAAGTTACGCAACTTCTGAAGTCTATTCAAAAGTAAATTTAGGAGTTGGGAAATGATTGAATCAGTAGGATTGTCAAGTTACGGTCAACAGGGGCTTAGCGGTTTTGGTTTTTCCAATGAGTTGGAATTAAATGATCTCCGTAAAGCTCTTGAGGCTGGATATGCTACTACTAATCAAACTGGAGGCGCGGCGCTTCGTGTTGAGAGTTTGGAAAGTAGTTTAAAAGTGGTTACGTACAACAGTAACCACATTAAATTGTGGAAGAAAATTCCAAAATCTCCCGCGTTTTCAACTTCTGAGGAATACAATCAGTTGCTTTCGTTTGGTCAACAGGGTGCTGGTATTTTCACTCGTGATGGTGAATTACCGCGTTCTCGGGACACATCGTATGCACGGCGTACCGCACTTGTGAAGTTTCTTGGTGTGACTAACGAGGTCACCCATTCCATGACGTTGGTGCATTCAGCTCATGGGGACGTGATTGCGCTGGAGAATCAAAATGGAATTCTTTACGTTCTCGAACGTATCGAAGATGGATTATTCCATGGTGATAGTTCTCTTGCTTTTGATGGTGAATCGGAAATGTGGGATGGCTTGGATG